>JANOKO010001015.1:0-4209 GCA_031419335.1 Planctomycetota bacterium | reverse complement strand
GTGCAGCTGGAAATGTCCCTCAATGGGGGTGGGACGAAAGGTCAAAATGAAGAACGCCAGCAACTGGAAGGCCATATCCAGCATGGCGGCCAGATTCAACTGAACATCTCCCGGGGCTTTCCTGCGACGACGGCGGCGGCTCATCTATTTGCCCTCCCGTCGCGTCATAGCGCTGAGCGCAATATTGCGATAGCCTTCGGTTTGGCACATGCGAATGATGCGCAATACGGTCGCAAAATCGACGGTTTTATCGGCACGAATAATGACAGGCACCGGGAGTTCCCCGTTCTCGATTTCTTTCTCTTGTCCCAGGGCTTTCATCTGCAATTTGATCATCTTGGCTTCATAAGGAATGAAAGACTCCACGATCACGGGATGCCCATACGATTTCACTTGTCCCTGGGCATCAATATTCAGCATTAAGGGTTCTCGGGGACCGGAGTAGTCCAAGGGGCGGGCGGACCCCAGGACTGGCAGTTGCAGAGTTAGATCCATCGACGCGCCCTTGAAGTTGATCACGAGCATGAAGAACGTGATCAACTGAAAGACCATGTCGAGGATCGGAGTCAGATTCGGCTCGACTCCCTCGCTGGTTTGGGCGGACATACGCGCGCTCCTCGGGAGAGACTCAGGCGGTCGGAGATGTCGGAGCAGCCGGTTTCGCCCGTGCTGAGCTATGGACGCGAATGATATACTCATCCGCCATCGTAATGGCTTGCAAACTCAATGAGGCGACCCGATTTTTGAAGACCGCAAACAGGAAGATTGCGGGCACGGACAACGCCACCCCTTCGAAGGTAATCAGGAGCGCCTCGGAGATCCCGTGGGCGACCTGGCTGGCCTTCATTTCCCCACCCTTCGCAATGTCGCTGAAGCTGGACATCATCCCTTTGAGCGTCCCCAGCAGACCGACCAGTGGGCCGAGCGATCCGATGACCGCCAGCATGCTGATCCGCTTTTCCAACTCGACCGTGATCGCTTCCCCCATCCGGTCCACCGACTCGCGGGCTTCGCTGAGTCCACTGGACAATGCCGTCAACCCGGAAGCGACCAGTTGCCCCAATTCGCATTGACTGTCTTTGGCGGTCCGCAGAATGCCTGGATAATCCCGAGCCACCAGCAGCTTGTCCATGTCCTCGATCAGTCCTTGCGGCGTGATGACTTCGGATCGCAGATCCTGAAATAGTCGGACCACCTGAGCCACGAAGTAGAATGACATGAGTAACAACACTCCGCCAATCCAGCCCGAGGTGTGGATCAGCCACATCAATGTGGATGGCGGATCGGCTTGTGTTGTCACAGGTGCAGCAGGTGACGCCGCGGCGGGAACCGGAACCGCTGGCGTCTCTTGAGCTTGGATTGAACGTGTCGGACCGCCTGCCCCGCTGAGCAGAGCCATCAATACGACCCACCCGCATACGCTGGCAGCGCACCATCGCGCAAAGACAGACATCGGAGACTCCCGTGACCTGGACAACACGTTGGCCATTGACGTGTCACTGTGCGTGGCCAACTTCGACTCTCGTGACTGTAGCAAATCCGTATCGAGGAGACACCCTTGCCCTGCGTGCAATCCGCTGGAGAATTCGGGAAACGATGAGGCTGACTTGTCGTGGGGCACTCGCGTCGCATAGTCTGACCGCCGGTGTGTCTCTGGTGGTTCCGGACACTGTCTGATGGATCGCAATGCGAACCCCGAAAACCACTGATTCGTCCTTCTACAGGTCGCAGCTGTCGGCCAGAAAGTCACCATGAAAGGGAACATCAACCACTCCGTCGTCTTCTGGTGCTTCAACATCGCCGGAGAGCTGTGGGACATCGAAAAGATGTGTACCGTGGCCAAGGGTCTCGGCTGTAAGTCGGTGGAAATCTGTGGACCCGAGGAGTGGAGTACACTGAAGAAGCATGGGCTGACGTGTGCGCTAGCAGCGAATGGAATGCCCGGGGCTCCGTTCATGAAGGGGCTCAACAACTTGGCCTACCATGACGAGGTGATTGCCACGACGGCGAAGCGCATCGCAGAGTGTGCTGCGGCGAACATGCCCAGCGTGATTGCTTTTACAGGGTATAAATGGCACAACGCGGAAGACCCTCAGAGTGGAGAAATCTCACTGCAGGACGGAGCTGATAACTGCGTGATGGCTCTGAAGAAATTGGCGGTCCACGCCGAGAAGCACGGCGTCAATATTTGTCTGGAACACCTCAACACACGCGATGGTTCGCATCCGATGAAGGGGCATCCCGGATACCAGGGGGATGATATCGATTACGTCGCCAACATCGTCCGCCGCGTCGGTTCGCCGCGCGTACGATTGCTGTTTGACTTCTACCATGTCCAGATCATGAACGGCGACTTGATGCGGCGGCTGGAAGAGAACATCGACGTGATCGGACACATTCACACGGCGGGGAATCCCGGTCGGGCCGAACTCGATGACAACCAGGAAATCAACTACCCCCCACTGCTGCGTAAGCTGGTGCAGTTGGGTTACAAAGGCTACGTGGGACACGAATTCATTCCGACCCGTGATCCACTGGCTGGCTTGAAGCAGGCGGTGGAGTTGTGTGACGTGTAGTTGTGGAGCTTGGTGCCTCGCGTTCCACCGCTCTCCTCCGATTCTCGTGCCTCACCAGTTGTCCACATGCTGCGGCGATATCCTGACCCAGGGAGTACCGCAGCGTCGTCTTGATACCAGCAGTTTTGAGCTGGTCGGAAAACGCCTCACGTGTCGGCTTGTCGCTCCCGCTCAGGTGGGGTGACTCCTCGATTGGGTTGTACGGAATCAAGTTCACATGGACCCGGAGCCCGGAGATCCACGCGATCAGTTCGCGGGCATCGGACGCTGAGTCATTCTGGCCCGCCAGCAGCAAGTACTCGATCATCACTGGCGTTTGCGTCAGGGCGTTCACCTCACGCAACGTTTCGCGCAATTGATCGAGCGGGTACGTCCGAGCCAGGGGGATCAGTGTCTCGCGGAGGTCTTGCCGAACACTGTGCAGGCTCAGTGCCAGATTGACCAGGGGAAACCGCTGGGCACAACGGACCATCGCATCGGCCACCCCGACCGTTGACACCAGCAGTTTGGTGGGCGGGTGATGGAACAGCTCCGGTGAGGTCAAGGCATCCAGCGTCTCGTAGAGGTTGTCTTCGTTGTGGAACGGCTCACCCATCCCCATGAAGACGATGTTCCGCACCCGGCGTTGTTCGACCGCCAGCAATTGACCGGCGATCAACAGTTGATCGAGAATCTCTGCTGCTGTCAGGTTGCGAGCGATTCCCATCTTGCCAGTGGCACAGAATTCACACGCCGCAGCACACCCGACCTGGCTGGAGACACACAAGGCCGTCCGGCCCGTGGCGACACGGAGGATGACTGACTCAATCAGCATCCCGCTGGCTGTCTGCAGCAACAGCTTTGTCGCCCCGTCGACCGCCGAGTCGCTGCGGTGATACAGCGAGAGAGCATGCACTGCCACTCGGTCACGTGCTGGGAATTGGGAGAGAGCCTCCTCGTCCGACTGGTAGTGCTTCAACAAGCCGGTTCGCAACCGCCGCACAACGGTCGGGTCGACGCGCAGCTCCTTACGGAGAGCTTCGAAAGCCAGGCGATCGTAGAGACTGATGCGAGGGGGCATGGACAGGAATCTTATCACAAGTCAGCACATGCGGCATGGGCTCGTGTGATGGCCCACAGGGGATATCGCTCCAGATGATTCAACTGGGAAAGTCCATACGGACAGCCAATGCAGCAGGTCTCAGGCAGGGGAACGTGACGACTCCCGTGAGTCCCAGAAACCGAACTTCGAGGCAGATCCTCTGGGGATCTCGTTGGGGTGATTACAGAGTCGCGATGGCACTTCTGGCACACGTTACTTGGGGATTCCCAGGATTCGAATCGCTTCCTGTACTGTTGTCAGCTCCGACTCGATCGCTGCAGTCGCTCGTTGTTGTAGCGAGATCATGCCTGCAGTGATCGCCGCTTGGTCGATCTGCTGGACATCGGCTCTGCGAAGCAGTGCATCACCGACCGCACCAATTCGCGGAGCCAGCGCCTCGACCAGAGGCATTCGCCCCCTATACCCCGTCATGCCGCATTGGGGGCAACCGACCGCGACTCCTGCCCGTTGCACCGGCCAACCCCAGAGGTCGGCCTCTTCAGTCGATACGCGCCGACACGTACACAGCGTCCGCACCAGTCGTTGCCCCAG
>JANOKO010001014.1:0-1561 GCA_031419335.1 Planctomycetota bacterium | reverse complement strand
TGAAGTAGGATGGGCAATCCTGCCCGTCCCCGCATCATGAGCGACTCACAAGGAGCGAGTGACCACCACACGGACGGGCCAATGGGCCCGTCCTACGAACCACGCCGATTTTCGCTCGACACGCAGCCTTCATTCGTGATCGCCGACAGCCGCTCGGGACGGCCTGGAAAGGCCGTCCTACTTCCCCATCTCTCAACGTTCCTCCATGCACTGCGACCTGCTCCTCCTTCGCCGTTCCCTCGACGACCGCCTGAGCGAGTCGGAGGAGGAATCGTTGTCGGCGCATCTCTCCGCGTGTCCAGCGTGTCAGCGTGAGTTGGAACAACTCGCGGGCCAACCGGCGGCGTGGTCGCGAGTCGGGACAGCATTGCGAGAAGCGTACTCCTCAGTGGGGCAGACATTCCTGTCTGCCTCTTCTATCAGTCCCCACTCTCCCGTCGACAGCGACTCCGCAGCTGACTTCGCGGTCGAATGTCTCGATCCGTCCTCGACACCTGAATCGATTGGTCGGCTCGGCGATATCGAGATCCTGGAAGTCATCGGCCAAGGCGGGATGGGTGTGGTCCTCAAGGGGTTTCAACCCGAACTCAAACGGCTCGTCGCTGTCAAAGTCCTCGCCCCGCAGCTCGCCGTCAGTGCCGCCGCCCGCAAACGCTTCGCTCGGGAGGCTCAAGCCACAGCTGCCATCCTGCACCCCAACGTGATGCCGATTCTGACCGTGCATTCGAGTGGGAAGCTGCCGTATATCGTGATGCCGTATGTGGCGTGCGAGTCGCTGCAACAGCGGATCGACCGCACCGGTCCACTGGAGTTGGTCGACATCTTGCGGATCGGCATGCAAACCGCCAATGGCCTCGCCGCAGCTCATGCCCAAGGCCTCGTTCACCGCGATGTGAAGCCCGCGAACATCCTGCTGGAGATCAGCGTTGAGAAGGTGATGCTGACCGACTTCGGCCTCGCGCGGGCCATTGACGATGCGAGCATCACTCGCACGGGGGTCATCGCCGGGACGCCGCTGTACATGTCCCCCGAGCAGGCTGGCGGCGAGGCCATCGACGCCCGCAGCGACCTGTTCAGCCTCGGCAGCGTCCTCTACACACTGGCCACGGGACGGGCTCCGTTTCGCGCCGAGTCGACCTACGGCATCCTCCGCCGACTCACCGACGAAGCCCCGCGCCCCGTTCGCGAGATCACGCCGCAACTCCCCGCGTGGTTCGCGATGATCGTTCACAAGCTGCTCGCCAAGCAGCCGAGTGAGCGGTTCGGATCGGCCAGCGAGGTGGCCCAACTGCTGGAGCAGTGCCTGGCGCATGTGCAGCAACCGGGAGTGGTTGAATTGCCGTCCGCGTGTCGAGTGGTTGCGGACGGGAGACGGCGATACCTGCGGGTCAGCGTGTGGATACTGGTGGGGGGGAGTCTGGTCGCACTGGCACTGACATTCATCCCGGACGGGCAGCGTGCCCGTCCTACGTCGCCGGACTCTCCGAGTCCGGTGGTTCAGCGCGACCCTCAAGGATCACTTCCTCCATCACCCAGCCCCACCGGACTCGGAGAGTCCGGC
>JANOKO010001013.1:0-5714 GCA_031419335.1 Planctomycetota bacterium | reverse complement strand
GGCCCGAAAGACATTTCCCGACATCATGGCGGCCCGTTGCTCCTCCTGGAGCTTGGCGAGTTGATCCTTTTGCTCCTGGCTCAGCCCGATGTCTTTGGCCACCGAGTCCTGGCTCAGTGCCCCGCCCAAGCCAAACTGGGTCGAACGGTGCAAACTGATCTGCCGCAGGCGGGTGAATTTTTCGTCTCCCAGCACCTGCTTGACCTGCTCCTCACTTTCGGCCTGGACCTTGTTGTTTTCGATCTGCATTTCGGCGATGAGCAGCTGTCGCTCCTCGTCCGAGGCATCACCCATCTTGGCCTGCAGTTCCTGGAGCTTGGGGTTGTTGTCCCGAGCTTCGCGGCGGGCGTTGCTCAACTCATCGAGCTTGGCCTTTTGGTCATCTGTGATTCCCAATTCTTCGGCGGTCGCAGTGTTACGGAGTTCGTTGGTGATTCCGCCGCCGCCAAAACCGCCTCGTCCACCCCGACCGCCACCAAATCCACCTCGTCCACCACCGAAATTACCACCTCCGGGACCACCTCGCCCGCCCCCTTCTGGCGGAGCCTGAGCCAGTACCAACCCACCAACCGCCATGAACAGGAGGGCCAGCGCACTCAGGTTGCGGAGATTGCGAAGTCTGAGGACCATATTTCCCACCACAACTGAGAATGTCGACCGATGAATGGAGAGGGCGCTGTCCGTACCAGACAGTGTGTTCCGTCCGATCGAGCGAAAACTCGACGGCCGGAACTCGAAACCCCGCCATGAGTACGTCTCCGGATGCATCGATTCTACAATTTGGACAAGCCAAACTGGGGAGTCGAGTGTATCATCCGGAACCAGAAAACCATCCCCGACTGACTGGCCGAGGTCTCCCCATGCGGAATACCTTCTTTCTTACCTTCGGACTGCCCGATCTGGTGTCATTCGGGAAATTCCGAACCACCGGGTTTCGCCAGTTCTGTCTGTTGTGCTTGATGTTCGGATTATTCTCATTGGGGAGCCTCCAGGCGCAAGGACCGGGCGGATTCGGTGGCCCCCCCAGCGACGGCGGCGAACGTGGCGGGCGAGGCGGGCGTGGCGGATTTGACCCCGCTCAAATGATTTCCGGACTGGATCAGGACCGCAACGGCGTCATCACCGCCAACGAAATTGAACAGCTTCCCGGCCCCTTCCGCGACCGCCTCCAGCAGAGTGGGATGGATTTTAGTCGTGGAGTCCGCGTCGAGGACATGCAGCAGAATATCCAGCGGCGGATGGAAGAACGGAGTCAAGGTGGGGGTGAAGAGGACCGCGGGGGAGACCGGGGGCGTGGTTTTGAACGCTCAGATCGCCCGGAGTTCAATCCTCCACAAGATCCAGGATCTGGTGATGATCGCAACAGGAGAGACGGAAACCGAGGCCAAGGCGGCCCGAATGGAGGAGGTTCACCCTCTGCTTTGCCCGGGAGCAGTTCGTCCGCCAAACAGCCCAGATCTCGGATTTCTCCATTACTCCCCGAAACCTACAAGTCCCTCGACACAGACTTCGATGGCCAGATTGCACTCTACGAATGGCGTAAGGGCAAACGCGGCACGATCTCCCAGTTCGCTCAGTACGACTACGATGGGGATGGGTTCTTGATTCCCAAGGAATTGGCCAAGTCCACCGTCATTGCTGCGGCCTCGACGAGCACCACGACCACGACCACGACCTCTGTTTCACTGGCACCGGCTACACCCGTTTCAGCAGCCCCCTCAGCTCCTGTCGTGGTCTCAGCAGAGGCTGCGGCAGAAGCCACGCGGTCTTTCGATCTTCTGGATACGGATAAAAGTGGGACTGTCCTGGGCCGCGAGTGGGACAAGAGTTCCCGCATCAAGCCGCTCTTCGTCAAGGGCGGTGTTGATCTCGCCCAGCCAATGACCAAGGATGAGTTTATTCAGACCTTTGCCCGCGTCGGAGCCGACAAGTGAAAGCCTCTGACCTCACTGGCGGATTCACGGCTGCGGCCTCCTGGTAGCACAGGTGATTGATGTCAGTTGGAAACTGGTTGTTAGCCACGGTGGGGGGACACTCCGTGGTGGCTTGGGTGCCGCATGAACGGTCCTCAGCCGAGGCAATCCTGTACCTGCATGATCTCGACACGATCCCGCCGCCGGAGAACTCTGAGATGCGGGAGTTATTCGAGACAGTACAGATTCCAGTGATTTGCCCCCTTGCCGGTCGCAGTTGGTGGTTGTCCCTCGCCACGCGGGAGTTTCCGGATGGAGGACCACTCGGGTGGGTCCGGTCAATGGTGATTCCGTGGATCGAGCAAACATTTCAGGTGCGGCCGCCTCGGATGGGACTGATCGGGATCGGCATGGGCGGGCAGGGAGCGCTAAACCTTGCATATCGTTCCGCACGCCAATTCCCGGTCGTGGCCGCTATCTCCGCAGCTGTGGATTTTCATGTTCACCAACCGCATGAGCCAGCATTGAGCGAGGTCTTCGAGACTGTGGAGTCCGCCCGCCAGGAGACGGCCACGCTGCACTTACACCCGCTGAACTGGCCACTTTTTCAGCGGATTGCCTGCCACTCGGCGGACCCGTTGTGGTTCGAGGGGTGCGAACGCCTGGCCAGTAAGTTGGACTCTTCCGGCATCCCGTTCGATCGAGAGTTTGGCAGTTGGCCCGTGTTCGACCGACAAGTGTATGAAAACCGTCAATTGCAACTCTCGATCGACTATGTACGCCAGAATCTGGCCTCTGCGAGTCAGCAACTCGGAGTCGTATGAGGGGCGGGTTGGTCCCAGAACTCAGGATCCACGAGCGATTGCCTCGACTTCCCGCAGACATTCACCCCAAGCAGCACTGGCCAGCCCTACAACGGGCGGGGGTCTGGGTGTTCAACGAGCTGTGTGGGCGGCGGTGGTTGTAGTCGTCATGCCACACGGCCTCTCAGTCCATCCGGCTCAGTGCTTAAAATGTCTTTTCCCCGTGAAGATCATCGCCATGCCGTGTTCGTTGCAAGCGGCGATCACGTCGGCATCCATTTTGGAGCCGCCGGGTTGGATGGCTGCGGTCACTCCGGCCTGGGCAGCGGCGTCGATTCCGTCTCGGAAGGGAAAAAAGGCGTCGCTGGCAACGACTGAACCACGACTGCGGTCACCCGCTTTCTGCACGGCGATCCAGGACGAGTCGAGACGGCTCATTTGCCCCGCTCCCACTCCAACGACCATACCCCCATTGATCAGGACGATGGCGTTGGACTTCACATGCTTGCTGACTTTCCAACCGAATGCGAGGTCGCGAAGTTCCACGTCAGTCGGTGGCCTCGACGTGACGACTTTCCAATTCGCGGAGTCCTCCGGCTGGTCGTCGCGTTCCTGGACCAGGAGCCCTCCCGTCACGCGGCGGTACTCGAATGACCGGGCTTGATCCGCGGTGAAGTCCGGGCAGCGCAACAGCCGCACATTGTTCTTCCACTTCGGTTTTGTCGTCAGTAATTCCAGCGCTGCTGGCTCGTATCCGGGAGCGATGATCGACTCGATAAACCGATTGGGCTCGCACAGCCGCTCAGCGGTCTTGACATCGACCGTGCGGTTGAACCCCAGGACCGACCCAAAGGCACTGATCGGATCTCCCTCGTATGCCTTGTGAAATGCCTCATCGAGTGTGGTCCCGATCGCACAGCCGCAGGGATTATTGTGCTTGATGACTACGGCTGCGGGGTCGGTGAACTCACGCACGATGGCCATCGCGGCATCGAGGTCGAGCAGGTTGTTGTAGGACAGCTCCTTGCCATGCAGTTTCTCGGCGGCGGCGAGCGAGGAGAGCGGCGGGTTCCGCTCGACGTAGAAGGCAGCGGCCTGATGCGGGTTTTCTCCGTACCGGAGTACCTCTTGGCGTACGAACGATAGTCCGAGCTCCGACGGGAACGGGCGTAACGCCTCATCGGTTGCCGTGATCCGGTCAAAATAGTCGGAGATCGCCCGGTCATAGCGAGCCGTCAAGCGGAATGCCTCCAGGGCCAGCAGCCGTTGAAACTCCGGAGTCAGACCGCGTCCACACAAGGCATTAAGCACCTCCGGGTACTGCTCGGGCTGCGTCACGACCGCGATGTAGGCATGGTTCTTTGCCGCGGAGCGGATCATGCTTGGGCCGCCAATGTCGATATTCTCGATGGCATCTTCGATGGAGACATTGGGCTTCGCGACCGTCTGCTCGAACGGGTACAAGTTCACCACAACCAGCTCGAACGGCACGATCCCATGCTCTCGAATCGCGGAGCCATCGTGTTCGAGGTCGGGCCGACCGAGAATCGCTCCGTGGATCTTGGGGTGCAGGGTTTTGACCCGCCCGTCCATGATCTCTGGAAAGCCGGTGTAGGTCGACACGTCGATAATCGGGAGTCCCTGGTCCTTGAGGAACTTGGATGTCCCGCCCGTGGAAAGGATCTCGAACCCGAGCGCCACCAGCCCCTTGGCAAAGACGGCCAAGCCGGTCTTGTCACTCACGCTGATCAGGGCTCGACGGGGGAACGCACGCATGAAGGCCATCGCCAAAACAGAGGACAGGGACTGCTGAATCCGACTCTACCGGGAGCGGGAGCGAGCGTCAAACGCTGATCGATCCGGTTGCCACCACGGGGCTGTTGCTGCTCAATCATTGACAGCCGTCAGCACAGCGGCGATTCCCAAACCGCCGCCAATGCAGAGGGACGCGAGGGCCGTCTTCGATTCACCATGTGAAATCCTCCAGGCCAGATGAGTAAGTAATCGGGCTCCACTGGCGGCGAGCGGGTGGCCGATGGCAATAGCGCCGCCATCGGGGTTGAATCGGATCGGGTATCCACGGTGCCTGATCCACTCATCGTGTGGGTGGCTGAAGCCCAGCGTCATATCCAGCTTTCGCAGGCACGCCAACACTTGGGCCGCGAAGGCCTCATTGATTTCCAGTGTGTCGATATCGCCCCAAGTCATCTGCTGGCGACGAAACAGTTCCAGGATGGCATGCACGGGGCCGAGTCCCATCCGCTGTGGCTCGCACCCGACCGTGACGCATTCCTTCCACTCTGCGAGGACAGGCCATCCCTGCTGCCGGGCATGTTGTGCTTCGGCGATGACGAGCATCGCCGCCCCGTTGGTCAGTCCCGAAGAATTACCCGCTGTGATCGTCCCGCTCGGATCAAACACAGGACGCAGATTGGCCAATGAGGCCAGCGTCACGTTCGGCCGCGGAGGCTCGTCTTGTGTCTGTCCGGCTATGGGGACCAGTTCGTCGTGATAGCGTCCATTCGAATGGGCCGAGGCATAGAGTTGCTGGCTGCGGAAGGCAAAGGCGTCTTGCTCCAGTCGGGTCAGGCCGTACTCGCGGGCCAATGTCTCGGCGGTGTCGCCCATATGTTGCCGAAGGAAACGATCGATGAGGCCATCGTGTTGCAGGGTGTCGATGGCCGCTTGGGGATTGAGGGGTTCTCCCTTCGCCGGGCGAGGCAGGGCGAAGGGGGCGAGCGACATCGACTCGACTCCGCCCACAAGGGCCACTTTGGCCTCGCCCGCACGGATGGCCTGGACTCCTAACGCGGCTGCATGCATTCCGGAGCCGCACATCATGTTGACTGTGTAGGCGGGACTCTCGAGTGATACGCCGACTTGAACGGCGACCTGCCGGGCGAGATTCATCCCGTGCCCGGCACTAAACACGTTCCCCATGCCGTGGATCTAGTCGTCCTGGGGAACGTGTTTAGTGCCGGGCACGGGATGAATCTCG
>JANOKO010001012.1:0-4070 GCA_031419335.1 Planctomycetota bacterium | reverse complement strand
TGGCAAAGTGGGTGACGCCGTGGTGTCGCAGCGTGAATGCCAAGCGAGCGTCGATGATGTGACGAAAACTGGATTTGGTGTTCGCCGCCCAAGTCCACAACGGCACCGCAACATCGGGTTCGTAGTCGCCGAACTCCCAATCCGGGTTCGAGCGCAGTGCCTCACAGAAGGTTGCGGCCTCTGTGGCCGTTCGAGGCTTGCGGAACACGGCGGGATTTCGGAGTTGCATATAAATCTCCACCAGCACCAGGCCACACACCAAGAAACGCTGTGGGGAGACTGCCTGTTCCGCGAAGAAGCGAAGCGCAGCGGCATGTTGCGGAGCATCCGGATTTGCTGCGTACAAAAACAGATTGGTGTCCGCCGAAAGGATCATGGTCCGGATCGCTGGAGGATGGCATCGGACTCGACATGCAATTCAGCGGGGTCTACCAGAAAGTCGCCGCCACAATCCAACGTCGGAAAATGCCATGCTCCGTGCGTGGCTGGTTCCACGGGGAAGCGGCTGGCGAAATGTTCGGCGGCCTTGCGTAGCACTTCAGCCAGCGACCAGCCACGCTGTGCGGCGATGGCCTTTAATCGCTCGTAGAGCGGATCGGGGAATTGGACTTGTGTGCGAATCATGATGTCATTTCTACACCGCTCCTGAATTGGTGTCAAAGGCAGGATGTCTGCTGGGATGCCCCTCTCGGATATCGACCGGGAATGGCGTCGAGGAGTCGGGGAGGTTTCGGCGAATGCTCGCCGAGTGTTCGTCGAAGGATGCCCGATGGTTTTGTTTGAGGTTTGCTACCCGGTTTGCTTCAAGTTTGCTTGATGGCTTGCTACCGACCAGTGGGTTCGTGACGATCTATGCGTCACGTTCGTGACGCTGCCAGTGCCTCAACCTCTTCGGACATGCGTTCCAATGGCGTCCGCATGATGTCGGCTGCGCTGGCCCCATATTCCGCTTCCAGCTGCGGGATGGCGTCGGCCAACAGCGTTGTCGTGCGTCTCAACAGCGGTGCGATCTCGTCCAGGTCGGCCAGCTTGCCCCGCACTTCGGCCAATTGCTCCTCGGTCAGCAATGCCTTGGCTCGCAACCAGCGATCCTTCCAGTCCTCACCGCCCGGTTCACCGATGATGTCGACGAGGGCTTCGTTCTCGTTTCGTGGTCGATGCTTGATCTGCTCCGCAGCGATACGCCAGCGTGTGATCTCGGCCAAGTCCCAAACGCCCGGTTCTCCGGGCAGGGGATCGGCCCGCATTCTCCACGCCGGGCAGGTCTGTTCCTGAACGCCGAAGAACGCAGCCACCTCGCCCAACGTCGAGACAATGTTCGTTTCGGTCGTGTTGTTGTTGACCATCTTCAGATTTCCTTAGAGACAGAATCTTCGCGATGCCAAGCCCCGTTCGGGGTCAGGGGTCGCTGGGAGTACCTTGAGTAGGGGGGGGGCGTCCTGCCAAGGCTTCGGCAGGGGTCATGGGGTCAACTCCTCGCTGTGCCGACAAACAAAACTCTCTGTCTCAAATCCGGCTGTGTATGTGGTTTCTTGTGAAAACACCCCCCGGAGAACCTACGCGATATCCGCCAGCTTGACGGCATCGGGTCATCTCAGCCTCTGAAGCATTTGCATCCCTTCGACTTTGCGGTGTGCGAGTTCTTCCGGGTCGAGTGGCACATCCTCTTCGCCTCTTGCTGTTCTCTCAGCTCGCTCCGCCCGGATGCGTGCCACGATGGCCGCTATCCGCTCTTGATTCTCACCAGGCCCCCGAGTCTCTGAATTGATTTGGACAGCCACTGCTGGCCCGCTGTCGGCCTTCCCGAGCGTCCGGTTCAGCAACAGGTCGATGGCCTTCAAGTCGCCTTCCAGTGCCATCTCGACCAGCTTCCGCGTCACAGCCCGCATGTCCTCTGAGGTGACAGCTTCCAACATCGCTGCCCGCAGTCGAGCCACCTGCCCCCCATGCGGCTTGCCCGGCCCGCCCGGATTGCCCGCCGCGAACTTGCCGTTCAGAGTGTGAATCCCGTTTGCTGACGTGTCGTTCATCGGTCATTTCCTTGTGCGAAAGAGACTGCTATTTCTCGTCTGTGATGGGTGCGGTTAGGAATCACTTTCCAGAAAGAGTACCTCCACCCCTTCCCGGCCCCCCCGCCCGTCATGCCCCCGTGCCCTTCAACAACCGCCTGACCGCTTCGGCCCGCGATTTGGCTTCATTCGGCGTATTTCGTGAAGCTGTTGCTTTCCCGGATCAGGAGCTTCAGAAACTTGGAATGCAGAAAGAGCTTCTCTCGTCCCAAAGTTTGCTCTTCCAGCACGCCGATTTCGGCCAGTTGTTTCAGGTAGCGCGATGCCGCCTGACGCTCCGCGATTTTCGCTTCGACCACATTCTGAATCCGGCAATAGGGCCGCTCAAAAATCACATTGACCAATTCGAGGCTGTATACCTTGGGCAGTTTCTGGCGGACATACTCGACCGTCTGTGCGGAGAGTGATCGGATCGCTGCGATCTTGGCGGTCGTCCACAACGCCGTCTCTTCGACGCCCTTCAGAATGTACAGCACCCACTCTTCCCAAGCCTCTTCGCGGGTGACGTTGAGCAGCAGCCGATAGTAGTCCGCCTTGTGCTGAATGATGTACCGGCTGAGATACAGAATCGGCAGGGTCAACAAGTTCTCCTGGATCAGGAACAGGCTGTTGAGCACTCGGCCAGTTCTTCCGTTGCCGTCGGTGAAAGGATGGATGGCTTCAAACTGATAATGACCGACCGCCATGCGGATCAGCGGGTCCAAATCTTTGGTTTCGTGGAGAAACCTTTCCCAATTCGCCAGCAGCGTGCGCAGCCGGTCTTCTCCCACGGGCGGCGTGTAGACGATATCGCCCGTGTTCCTGGCCAGTGCCGTCCCCGGCACTCGGCGGATCGTCATTTCCATCCCCTTGATAATCGAGCAAACTTGCTCGGCTGTCCGAGTGGTCAATGGGCGCTCCGTCAGCGAGTGGAACCCGTCGAACAGTGATTGGCTGTACCGCAAGGCTTCCTTGGTGGCCGGGTCGGCAGATTCGGTATCGTGCCGATATTGGAACAGTCGGTCGGACGTGGTGACGATGTTTTCGATTTCTGAACTCGCCTGTGCTTCCAGCAGCGGCATGGTGTTGATGAGCATTCCCTGATTGGGAATCCGTTCCGCAGCCTGTTTCAGTTCGGCCAGCGCCGCCCGTGCTGGGATGCACGCCTTCAGAATGGCCTTGGTTTCCAAATCGGTCTGGGGAGGCAACAGGGGCAACTCGTTGAAGGGAGAGTCGGCTCGCCATGCCACTTGTGTGTTGGTCGGGGGTTGCGATCTGTTTTTCATGGTCCGATCTTACGTCGTCGGTAACGACACGTCCACAAAACGTGTCGTCGATTCTTAGTTTCAGCGACATTTCCCCGTGACGTGTCGTTTCTGGAGACCTGTCGAGTGGGAATGAAACGTGGAACGATTCATGTTTCTCGCCCCCCCAAGCGATTAGCCTGACGCCCCGCATCCTTCAACAGCCGCCGGACCGCTTCGGCCCGTTCCTCATCCGACAACGGCAGCCCCGCAATCATCTTCAAGGCAGCCGCAAAGTCGGTCTCGCCCGGCTTGTTTTCGTCAGTTTTCCGTTTCGCTGGTGCAACCATTGGTGCAACAGGATTCCGCCGTCGCCGTAACTCTTGACTGGTTCCCACTTCAAACCCTATGCTCTCGGATTGTGGATCCGAAGGTCGCGGGTTCGAGCCCCGTATCTCACCCTTCTTGTGACCTGAAGCGTGTCTCTGACCGCGCGGCATCGGCAGTGTGCGGCAGGGCGCTTGCCGCCGGTTCCCCTGACCGCTGTTCCAACAGAAGTTGTGGTAGCCTAACGAGTCACGGTGAGAAGAACCGGCGGCTAGCGCCGTGCCGCTCAATGACTTTGGCGACACAGTGGGTGAACCGAGAGCGGGAGTCCAGGGATGGAGCCGGATTCAATGGCCGTGCCTGTTCCCCTGGCTGCTTCCGAGTCGGGCACGACTGCCCCCCAGTATCGCTGCCCTGGCGAGTCCGACGAAATCTCCGAAGGGGTTCATCT
>JANOKO010001011.1:0-4125 GCA_031419335.1 Planctomycetota bacterium | reverse complement strand
CGACCACATCCTCCCCCCGAACTCCCCCATCCCCGACTGCGCACATGACGATGAAATCACTGTCGGTGCGACGAACTCCGCCATCGCCGCCCGCAGCCAGCACCCCGGGATCGTGAACGTATCCCACGGCGATGGCTCCGTCCGCAGCATCTCCAGCTCCATCGACCTGAACCTCTGGCACCAACTCGGTTCCCGTAACGGGAAGGATTAATGGGACGTTGGCAGTATCTGAACTGTTCGCCTCATGATGCTGCGCGCGTGGTGCCTGTTCTCGGTTTGGTACAGGTTGGAGCTTGGGGTTGTGTGAGCGCCATAACATGAACGGTGATTCCGCTAGCAAGCCTCACTTGTGGCAGCTCTTGTGGTTCGGGAATCCGCAAGGATGGTTGTCATGAACGTGCGAATTAGAATGGAAGTGGAAGTGGAAGGAGTAGATGTCGCAGAGATCATCAAAGTGGTGGAGACCGTGGACGGCTTGACCTTGGGGGAGCGGGTCGGGCCAATCAAGCAACGGACGGGAGGGGCGCTGCTCGACAAGGGGTTTACTGCGGTGGGTGAGTCGTGACGCTGACGTGTTGTTGCAGTCGGCCAAAGCGGAATGTGGTTCGGCGGATCTAGATGGTGGTGAGTCGCTCGGGTGAGGCGGATTCTGCCTGACACAAGATTCTGGACAGGCCCTTCAGCTCGGGATCCCACACCACCAAGGTCTGCCCCGGCAGCGGACCAGCTGCCACATCGCGCAACACCTGGAGTCGTCGCTCCGTCTTGGTCAAATGATTGCCGTCCAACACCTTGACTCGATACCCCGGGACCAACGCAGGCGATGCGACTTCATTCGCCGAATCAACGGCCCCAATCGCTGCGCCGTGTGCCGCACCAACTCGGCCGAGGACTGCGGCTCGATCCCCTTTAACTTGTCATACAGCGACTGCACCGACACCCCCACTGCTGGCTGTGACCGTTGATACGCGACATGCACCGACTTGTGCGTGCGACACACCACCGTGGTCATCACGTCGACACACGTCGAGAACAACAACTCCCGCTGATACTGCACGTCGGCCACCCGACCAAACAACCCATCCACACCTCGGCACTCAGCGCCCACTCCATAATCCCCCGCACCCCCACGCACACGGGAGCTTGCTCCGCAAACAACTTGAACACAGGCTCCAGCAACATCCGTGTCGCCTCCAGTGGGAATTTGATTTCAACCCCAGCATTATCGATGGGTTACGTTCCCACAAGACCACCCTTAGTGGGCTGGTTCAGCGGACCCCAGAATCACTCAGCGGACGGACATCGCTTTCCATCTCGTGATCGTCGTCAAAATTGACGGGAAGAGGGGGGAACTCGTCCTCGCCAGGCAGTACCGGGATCGTGAGCACTTCGGTATGGTCGTCCGGCTTCACGGGCATCTCACCCGGTCCGAGGAAGACCTTGAACTTAATGTTGGCAAAGGTCAACTCGTCGCCCGGGAGCAGTGCCCCGCGTGTCACCCGCTGTCCATTCACCTTGGTTCCGTTGGTGCTTCCGAGATCTCGCACAAACAACAAACCATCCGTGCGAGCAATGGCACAATGCAGCTTGGAGATACTGGGATGCTCCAGCGCGATGTCGCACGATCCCCCCTTCCGACCCACCAGAGTCACCTCGCGGATGATCAGGAGAGCCGGCGAGCCATCCAGCGGGATGAGCTTCGCAATCATTGGATGTGTTGAGGGTTCGGGGTTGGGGAATCCAACGGAACGAGCTGACAATCAAGCGGTCATCTTTGCGACTCTGTGTGGTGCCACTTCGAGCGATCGCAAGACCTCTCGCTGCCTGATCGCTCGTTCAGACTGCGAACTCGCGGCTGGTTCCCACGATATCAATTGTCTCCGCAAGTTGATCCGGGTCAATCGGAAGTTATCGCGAGTGCCTGGGTTCCGGAGGAAATCGACAGTGAGTTCTGCAGAATCGGAAGACTGAGCCTCATCAGACGTGTTTCGACAGTCCAGGTTGGCTGGTTGGAACACCTTTCCACGCGCCCCCTCACAGTGATTAACGGAAGTCGCCGGGGTTGCCGAACATCCCGCTCTGGCCTGGCCTGCCTGTGCCCCCCTTCAGATCGTTGCGACGTTTCCGCTGGAACAATTCGCTCCCGGGGGTTGGCTCCGGCTCCGGAGCGGCGACCGTTTCGGGATTCACCATGAGGGCCTTTGTCGACAAACTGACACGTTTGCGGGAAGGCTCGACTTCCAGCACTTGGACTTCGACCATCTGACCGACATTCAGCACATCCTCGACCCGTTTGACCCGCTTGTGGTCTAGTTCGCTGATGTGAACCAACCCTTCGATCCCCGGCTCCAATTCGACAAAAGCACCGAACGGCTCGACGCGCGTCACGCGCCCCGTCACATTCATGCCCTTGGTGTATTTGTTTTCCGCATTCATCCACGGGTTGCCTGACAACTGTCGCATGCCGAGGCTGATCTTCTTCGTCTCGGGATCAATGGTCAGGACTTTGACCTCGACCGACTGGCCTTCCGTCAGAATCTCGTTCGGGTGCTTGATCCGGACCCAACTGATTTGTCCGACATGCAGAAAGCCATCCATGCCTCCCAAGTCAATGAACGCTCCAAATTCTTTGAGCGTCTTGACCCGTCCGTTGAGCGTCTGGCCGACTTGCAGTGTCAGCATCAACTCGTCGCGAATGCTTTCTCGCTCTTCGGAGAGCAAGGCGCGGCGGCTGACGACTAATCGACGACGAGCCGGGTTGACTTCGGTGATGCGTACCCGGAGTTTCTGTCCGACGAGACTTTCGAGATTGGCCACAAAGCCCATGTCCGCCTGGCTGGCCGGGAGGAAGCCACGAATGGAACTGACGGTCACATCCAGTCCCCCCTTGTTGGTCTTGGTGACCATGCACTCGACATCCATCCCGACTTGCAGAGCGTCCCAGTCTCCCGAAATCTTGTTGGTACTGCGGGGGAGGTTACACGTAATCAAGCCTGCAGCATCGTCAAACTTTGCGACGATCACGTCAATCGGCTCTCCGATCACCGGAGGCCGTTTGGGAGAGAACTGGCGCGAGCTGACCACACCGGGGATACGCTGCTTCAGGTCGATGAATACGTCATCGCCGTTAAGCGACTGAATGATCCCGGAGACCTTCGTCCCCTGCGTCAAGCCGACTTCCTCTGTCGACAGCCCCGCATGGGAAACCGGTGCAACTGCGGCGATGCCGGAAGCCACTTCACCGCTTTGCATCACAGCTGTCAATTCAGCTTCGAGATTCCCTTCGAGCACTTCGGTCCGGGGAATCTCAACGGGTTCAACCCGAGTGACGGGAGCTTCCGCTCTGGCCTTCTGCTCCTGAGCGACCTGTGCTTCGATCTGGGCTTCCACATCGACCCGAGCGCTCTCACCCGGATTCAAGGAGGGAACCGCCTTAAAGAGCGATGGGTCCGGTGTCGGGTTCAAGCGAACACGAGGAGTGATCGGTTCGGGCTCAGGGTCCACAGGCACCGAATCACCAGTTGCCGTCGGGCACGGTGCCGATTCCAATGGTGGGGGCGGAGTTTCTGCCCCCACTGAACAGTGAACCGTGGGGACAACATCCTGTACGTGAGTGTTCTCTGATACCGGGGTCGATCCTTGACCCGGCAGATGTTCCGTAGACATCCAGTGATTCCGTGACAACAGCAGACATGAGAGGAGAGGAGGAAACGGTTTATCAACCGTTCCTGATGTGGTCCCGATTGTAGCGTGGTCTCAAGTCTCTCGAAAATCCCCTTGAGCGAGAATCTCGAAACATTCACTAAGCTGATGATCGCGGGTTTGAGCAGTCTTCCGAGCTTACCGGGGCTGCCGAGTTGGCTTTTTTCGCTACCCACAGATTGCAACCGTCGCTGGCCGGGGTTCAATCGCCACAGAGCGACGTGACGGATTCGCGATATGCCGATTGCAAGCGGCGCGTGATGGGTCCGGGCATCCTTGGCTTCCAAGAGTGGCCGACAATCTCCACCACTGGCAGGACTTCGGCGATGGTGCTCGTCACGAATAACTCATCCAGAGTGTCGAGTGAAGGCACTGTGAACGGACGCTCCTCGACGGGAACCCCACAACTGTCCGCCAGTTGCA
>JANOKO010001010.1:0-2913 GCA_031419335.1 Planctomycetota bacterium | reverse complement strand
TGGCCGCGCGGGCATTCGGTTTCGAGGTAGCACTCGTCGACTGGCAGTTTGGTCGACATCTTGAACGGGACGCGGAAGGCCCCTTGCGTCGTGGGGTACTTGTCGAGAGCCTGTCGCACAAGGCGGATGGCCTGGGTCACTTCGAGCATCCGCACAAAGAACCGGCACCAGTTGTCGCCCAGGATCACTTCACTCGGGATGTTCTTGACGCCCGCGAATGGGGCGTAGGGGATCTCGAAATCGTACCCCTTGTACATCCGCGTGTAGATCGGCTCGCCGTCGCGTCGCAGGTCGAAGTCGACCCCGCTGCCACGCAACACCGGCCCGGTGCAGCCGTAGCTGATGGCCATCTCGCCCGACATCACGCCGCTGCCCGCGGTGCGCTTGATGAAGATTGAGTTGCGGGTGAGCAGCGTGTGGTATTCGAAGATTCGCTTTTCGAGCCAATCGAGGAACAACCGGCACGTATCGGCCCACGACATCTTCGTGTTCGGGCTCATGCCAGTCAGTGCTGACAGTCCTGGCGGCAGTGTGATCTGCGTCGGCAGATCGTGTGTCGCTCCGCCGATGGTGATGTAGCTATAGGTCAACCGCGCCCCGCAGACTTCTTCGAACAGATCGAGGATGATCTCGCGCTCGCGGAACGCATACAGAAACGGGCTGAACGTCCCCAGATCGAGCCCATACGCCCCCATCCCCACGAGGTGGCTGGCGATCCGCCCCATCTCGGCGATGATCACACGCAGCGTCATCGCCCGCTCCGGCACCTCAATCTTGAGCAGCTTCTCGAACGTCAGCGCCATGCCCAGGTTCATGTTCATCCCGGCCAGATAATCCATCCGGTCGGTGTACGGAATCCACTGCGGCCCGTTCAGGTTCTCGCCAATCTTCTCCGCACAGCGGTGCAGATACCCAATGTGCGGCGTCGTCTCATGCACGACTTCCCCGTCAGTCCGCAACAACAGCCGCAGCACCCCATGCGTACTGGGGTGCTGAGGCCCCATGTTGACGAGCATCTCATCGGTTCGAACATCGAACTCAACAATGCGGGGGTCTTCGAGGACAGCTGTGGACATGAGGTTCAGGTTCCGCCGGGGTCGAAAGAGAACCGGGATTCTACTGCGGAGACAGCGGTCCCGCCACAATCTGTGAGGGCATTCCGGTCATTCCCGGTTTGGGGAGGAGCCACACGATTCTCTCTGGGAAGGGGGGATTGGCAAGAGTATGATCAATCGCACACAACGCGGGAGATTCCGATGACCGAAGCTGTCGAGCAACTCAAATCCAGAGCGAGTTCCCTGACGATGCCGGAGCGTGCCGATCTGGCGTACTTCCTGCTGACTTCGCTGGAACCCGAGGAGGAGGGGGCCGAGGCCGCATGGGAGATTGAGATCGGACGCCGCGTGGCCGAGATCGAAAGCGGGCAAGCCGTCGGCCGTGACGCCGAAGAAGTGTTGGCCGAGTTGCGGGATCGCTACCGATGAATCCGGTAATACTTCACGAAGGTGCCGAGGCCGAGATACCCACTTGTACCTTCCTTACTCAGATGTCCAACACGATATCGGGTTCGCCCCGCCTACCGATGGAAACCCAGTCATGACTGACAGCATTGATGAGTATGCTCGAAAGGTCGCAGAGCGTTGTCTTGCATTCCAGCGAGAAAACAACCGCTTTGACCTTTCTCTTTCCTCTCAAGTGATTCAAGAGTTCGTCAAGAGCGTTTATTATGCCAGCTTGATTCCTGATGAGGGACGTTACGCATCAGTCTGCTTGATGTGCTATCGAAAGGGGCAAGACAGTTCATTTCATTTTCCGTTGAATCCTCGAATCTCGCAAATCCCGAAGGAGATCGCCAAGCTGGCCCACGCCACAGCTCCAGGCAGCCATATCTATTGCATCTGCGATGATGGTAAGATCGAACTCGGTGGCATTCACGTGACCAGAATCAACGAGATGCGAGAGCTTGGCTACAGCTCATTCAGAACAGGCAATCCTCTAAAGCTGGTAATCAGAGGGCCGGGGCATATCGAGACATCTTCGTGCGGCACCCCACTGGCGTACAAGGAGGGTGAAATCACTGAGGTGAAGACATTCCAGTTTAGCAGCATCTTGGCGTCTCTAGCCGTTGCCATCGAGCAGGAACTGCGAGATAAAACCGTAGGCGCAGTGGAGTCACTCGAATCCATCTTTAACGATCTTGCAGAGGCCATTGTAAGGCTTGGACACGGGGGGATGCTGATTGTCGCAAAGGACACAGAGAACCATTTCTCTTCTAAAAAGAAGATCGATTGCCTCATCGTACATCAGTTGTTGATTCGATACTGGAATGATGTTTCCACTAACATTTCGAATTCCGGCGGCTTGGGAAATCTGATGGCAAATCATGCAAATGGCGTCTTCAATCCCCACGCATTGACCATTGCTTCCGATGTCATGATGCTGGAAGACGCTTTAGACTCGACCGCGTATTTGTCTGGTGTGGATGGCGCGATCGTGATGGACTACTCCTGCAAAGTGGCCGCTTTCAATGCCATCATAGACAAGTCGTCAGGAGGCCATGTCACCAGCGAACTCGTGAATACGGGAGGCCAAGTTCTCAAAGAATCTTCACTGATGAGTGGCAAAGGCTCTCGTCACCAGTCTGCTTTGTCGTATGCAAAGCGGGTGCCCAATTCATTTGCCTTCGTCATCTCGCAAGACGGTGGCGTTTCTGCCTTTCACAATCCGGACGGCACGAAGGTTGTGTGCGAATTAGGCATGCGTGTGTTGGACTAATTTCCCAGCTCGAAGTCTTCAATTCTTCGCCGGGTGCCACTGGCGGGGTGGCCCAGACATCGCTTTGGATGTCTGGGTTGCAGAGCAACAAGAGGCATGGGTGGGGTGGCGATGGGTCTCGGATCGTTGGTATACCGA
>JANOKO010001009.1:0-9592 GCA_031419335.1 Planctomycetota bacterium | reverse complement strand
GCTCGCGTAGCCCCAGCCTGCACCATGCACGGCATCTCGGGGGCCGGACTGACAGTTCAGCCAGTGATCGCGAGCCTTGCGCCAGACGTTCTGATCAATTTCCATGCCCGTTTGAAAGGCAGCCTCGCGTAGCCCCAAAATGGCGAACTGTGTGTTGCTGTTGTCCCACCAGCTATCAGAAAGTTCACGATCGCCATAGCCCCAGCCACCCGACTGCCCCTGCTGATCGATCAATGTTTGCGCCATCCGTTGAATCCGGCGGTCGTCCCCGTCATCTCCTGCTGCCGACAGAAACAGAATTGCCAGTCCCAGGTCGTACGTCCCTTTCGTCGGGAGTTGAGTCTGGGTGCGAACATAGCGCAGGCACCTCTGGATTGCTGGATCTTGCGGGTCCATTCCAGAAGTGATCAGGGCCAGTCCAACCAAGCTGTTGGCTCCTATCGTGTAGCCCCCCTCGTGACCGGTTTGGAATGACCCCTTGTCTTCCTGTTTCGAAAGCAGGAACCGTTGCCCGCGCAGGATGGCGATCTTGACCCGCTCGCGCAGGACATCGTCCGTCACGGCTTGTGCCGAGGCTCGATTGGACAGCGCGAGCAGCAAGGCCATGATCGCCAAGCAGCAGACCCACAGCTGTGGCCACCCGTGAGTATTGAATGTTCGCTGGCAGACTTGCATGACCAACCTCTAAATCTTGAGTTTCGTCCACCGGCCCCGTGAATAGAGCCACGCACCGAGTACTGCTCGAACGGTGACATCGGCCAACATCCCCAGCCAGGCACCCGCCAATCCGCCATTCCAATAGATTCCGCACAGCCATGCAAGAGGAGTTCGCAATCCGGCGGTCGAAACGATCGCCAGGATGAGTGGCAAGCGTGTCTCCCCAGCACCGCGCAGTCCGTGGATGTAGACAATTCCGATCACGAGTGGAATCTGGCAATAGGCCAATATCGGCATCGCCGACACCCCGACAGCCTGAATTGACTCGTGACTGGTCATTAACCGAAAAATCGATGGAGCTGTGGTCGCAAACACAATCATCCCGAGAACCCCGACCGGTAAGCACTGCAAGGCCGCCGCATGACCACAGCGCATGGCCCGATCACGATCTCCAGATCCCAGTGAGAAGCCGATCGCCGTGGCCGCTGCGGCTCCCCAAGCTGTGGCCGGAAGATACGTGATTGCCTCGAACTGAATCCCAATGTAGTGCGCGGCAAACGCCGCATCTCCGATCTGCGAAATAACACGGATGAATAGGAAATGGGAGGACCAGGCGATCAGCCCATCCAGTGCCGCGGGAATGCCAATGCGGGTCAGTCGTGCCACATGCTCGCCGCCCCAATGAATCTCACTCCACTGTAATTGCAACCCAAGAAATCCATGCCGGAGTGCCCAGAGCATCAAGAGTCCTCCCAGCACACGGGCGATGACAGTCCCGGTCACGATCCCGTCGACTCCCAACGCGGGGAGTACACCGATGCCGTGTACCAGTGAATAACTCGCAATCACATTGACCACACTGACACTCCCCAGCACGATCAGTGGCACTCGCATATTTCCGCAGCCGCGAAAGGCCGCTGCACCCGACAATGTGATCGCGGTAAAGATCTCCCCGCACGCATCGGCTCGAATAAACCGAATCGCGATTTGAGCCGCATCCTCACTGAGATTCGTCATCCCTACAAACAACGGGGCGCAAGGAATCATGACCACTGCAAACAAGAGTCCGATCATCCCCGCCACGGCCAAGGATCGCCCCAGGATGACATTGGCTTCCTCCAGATTGCCTCGCCCACGTGCCCGCGACACGAGTGCGAGTGTCCCGGTGGAAGTCAGCATGAACATCAAGTTCGCCAGCCAACTGACATACGCTCCGACCCCGATGGCAGCTGTCGCGGCGATGCTCTGATCACCCGGCAGATGCCCCGCCAGATAGGTATCGTAGAACCCCACCAGGAATGAAAAGACCTGCTCGAACAGCACGGGGAGCGCCAGCAGAAAGACCATGCGGTGGACCGACCCCACACGGCGCGGTCCCTGGGTCGGATCCTCCAGCGAACCATACAAGACCGGCACACACTCTTCGGGTTCCGGCATGGAGAACTCGTCGGACATCAGGACACGGGCAGCGTCTCAGCCGTGAGGATAGACGCCGTGGCCCGCTGTGTCATGCTGTCGGAGAGGAATTAGGGCTCAGCATCCCAGCTGTGACCACAACTCCGAAACCCAACCACGGACAGTCGATAGAAATACGCTTCAACAGGTTCGTCTGCCACCGATTCTGAAAGTGACCGTGCTAGCTCGATCACGGAACGTGAAAAGAGCCCCTCGTCGACTCCCTCTTCCCGATCGAGTCGGGCTAGGCATGCCTCATCGACCGACCACAGTTCCCCGAGGATCGACAGGCCGTCTTCCGCGGGTTGGAGTCCAGGATACGTCCCGCAGTGGTACATGCAGTACTTCGGCAGCGTGCGGGCTTCGGTGAGGAATGATTGCCCCGCCAGGAAGTGCTCGCGGCAGAAGCCGCGCTTGAGTGTGCCGTAGACGAAGATCAGGTGGCGGTCAGGCATGATTGTGGCACGACAACCGAGTTGTGATGACCGACGCAGAGCGTCTGTCTGTCACTCCTCCAATTCAGGGCCGCTTCGAACACGGCGAAGCGCAGCTTCGGATGGCAGGATATTGGGAGTGACATTCGGAGAGAATACGGTTATTCGTTGCACGCCCTGCCACTCATTGAGTTTGGAGATCTCCCGATGCTTCGTCGAATGACTGCCTGCCTGATGATCGGCTCGCTGCCCCTCGCTGGCTGTTCAGGAACCGTGGCAGCCCCGGGTGTGGTGCGAGAACAGACACGCCATGTCTCGGCAGAGTATCCGATTGTGGACTTGGGCGGCGGTCACAGAATCGCTGTGGATGGATTGTCTCCCGGTGAGACGGTTCGACTCAAGATGACACATTTCCTCACCCCAGAAGGGAGAGTCGCAGTCGATTTCGACTCAGACACTGAAGAGTAGGCACCGCCGATTGGCGTTCGATGCTTCGCGTCGTCGACTTCTCCGAAGTCGACGGAGCAACGCGGCAGGCAGGGCGGGTCGCGAATGCGCGGACCGAACCATCGATTTCGGAGAAATCGACGACAGTCGATTCACGCAAACGTGAGTGCATGCTTCAGCCCCGCCACCAAATCATCCGGATGCTCGATTCCGATCGACACGCGGATCGTCCGCTCCGAGATTCCAGCTGCGCGGCGGGCCTCCAGGGACATGGAGGCGTGCGACATCGTCTCGGGGTACTCGACCAGCGACTCAACGCCGCCCAGAGATTCGGCGAGTTGGAAGACTTGTAGGTTCTCCATTACCCGCTCCGCTTCCGGGCGACCGCCCTTCACGTCGAAGCTGAGCATCGCACCGAACCCCTTCTGTTGTTTCTTGGCGAGGGCGTGCTGCGGGTGCGTTTCGAGGCCGGGGTAGTAGACGTGTTCGACCTTGGGATGCGCGGCCAGGAACCGCGCGACGGCCATCGCGCCCTTCTGGTGGGCCTCCATCCGTGGTCCCAGCGTCTTCACCCCCCGCAGCACCAGCCATGCATCGAACGGCGAACAGGCCAACCCAAGAGCATTGGTGATGTAGCTGATGCGGTCGGCATGCTCCTTGGTCCGCGTGATGACGCAGCCGCCGACGACATCCGAGTGCCCATTGAGGTACTTCGTGGTCGAATGAACGACCACATCGACGCCCAGCTCGAACGGCCTCTGTAAGTACGGCGAGAGGAACGTGTTGTCGGCAATCGTCAGCAGGTTCGCCGCCTTCGCGATCGAGGTGATCGCCACAATATCGATGATATTCAGCAGCGGGTTGCTCGGCGTCTCGATCCAGATCCCCTTCGTGTTGGGGCGGATGGCGGCCTTGATATTCGCCATGTCCTGCATGTTCACGAACGAGAACTCAAGCCCCTGCTCGGTCAGCACATTCGCGAACAGCCGGTACGTCCCACCGTAAATATCGTGCCCGGCGATGATGTGATCGCCCGGTTTGAACATGTACATCGCGGTCGTGATCGCCGCCATCCCCGTACAAGTTGCCCGGCAGTCGATCCCCCCCTCCAGCGAGGCCAGATTCTCCTCCAGCGCCCGCCGCGTCGGGTTCCCGCTCCGCGTGTAGTCGAACCCCTTGTTCGTCGTCAGCGTGTCCCACGAGAACGTCGACGACGTATAGATCGGCGTCGTGCAACTGTTGAACGCCTTGTCCTTGTCGACACCAGTGTGGACGCAGCGAGTTTCGAAGTTCATGCGAGGGGATCCTGGGTTTGTCCGAGAACTTCCCATCTGGGAGGCTCTCGGGATCAGCGGAGGCGATGGGGCAGTTTACGGGGGCGGCTGCGTTGCGACAATCGGCGGACAGTCGTTTGAGAGGCTTGAGGTTGAATAGCAATTGTCAGTTTGGCGAATCGGCCAGGTTTGTCGCCTTCCGCTTCAGGAATACCCGAGTGAAGCCGTACGCTGCCAAACACCAAACCGATGACCTCGAAACCTGAACAGATTTTTATGGACAATCTGCAATTGAAACTCTACGATGACCAAAAGTCCGCGTTGAGCTGTCTCCCCTGCCACCTCGATGTTTGGCTGAATGCTGCTCAATTCGACTGTTAGCAGCTGTGTGGAAACCTGCTGTTGGGAGGTCGAACCTCAAGCCATGAACAACTGGTCTGCCTGTACTGCCGTTGAACGTGACCCTCTGAAAGTGAGCGGCACTTGGCTGTTTCGTGGCACACGCGTGCCAGTCGCCGCCCTTTTCGAGAACCTGGAAGACGGGGCACTAGTCACTGATTTCGTGGCGTGGTTCCCCGGTGTAACGCTTCAACAAGCTCGCGCTGTGCTGGAGTATGCAGCGCAGACGTTGGAGGTTGCGTAGTGCGCGTGCTCTTCGATCAAGGCACGCCTGCCCCTTTGCGCGACCACTTGCTCGCACATCAAGTCTCTACCGCCTTTGAGCTGGGTTGGGGCCACCTCAAAAACGGTGAGTTATTGCAGCAAGCGGAGAACCTTGGTTTTGAAGTGTTGGTCACGACCGACCAGAACCTGAAATACCAGCAGAATCTGTCATTTCGCCGAATCAGCATCGTCGTTTTGGGGACCACCAGTTGGCCTCGAATTCAAAGGGTGTTGCCTACCATTGTGGAGGCCATCGGCAGCATCACCCCCAACGGCTTCCTTGAGGTGGTAGTGCCGCAGAGCAGTTAACCAGGCGTTGTGTCGGAAACACCCGCCCAAACTGCGCGAAGTCACGCGTGGTTCGATAACCACCTGCTGATGTCATCAGTATGTGATGGCTGCTGGATGCCGAAATGTGATCGTAGCCACAGCCACGAGATGTCATAGATGAGGAGCAGCCGTGCGGGTGTATGATCCATACTGCGAGCCAGAATGAAGGACTCGCTTCGCTCCAGCGATTGGAGTGTATAGACCTTGTCTCTCACTCCCTCGGGGTAGTTGGCATGGTAGAACGACAGTTCGAATCGGCGCTGGCCGCTTTGAGCTGGTACAACGGAGTCGACTCGGATCGCGGAATGGCTACGAAACTCCTCATCGACACTGAATTCGTCGCCGATAAATTCTGCGGCATACCAGCCTCCTGGGAGCAAGGTGAATCGTGTCGTTTGTTCTTCTTTCATTCGAGAGTCCTCGCAGAAATGTCAGGATGAAGAATACAGTGCAAAGACCGATGCCGTCAGGACATCCTTTGCCTCCGCATCAATTCACGCAGCTCTTCAATACTGAGGACAGGGTTTCCAAGGAAGTGCAACATAGCATGGCAGTTCGGACAAACCGGCCGTAAGTCTTTGACGGGATCGACAAGATGTGCTTCCTTCACTTCGGAGAGCGGTTGGAGATGGTGGACGTGAATGAACCCCTCGGCGATCTCGCCGTACCTGGAGCCGAAGCTCATCTTGCATACGTGGCAACTTGTGCCATGCGCCGCAATGCAGAGGTTACGATTCTTGCGAACACGCTCGTAGGCGTTGACCCACACCATACGCCTCTCGCCTTCGACCGATTGTCCATCTGCGGACACCTCGTCGGGGTAAAGACACTGGCCGCAGAGTTCTAGCCACGCCTCTTCTAGGCGTTGAGCAACCAGCGGCGGGATTTCTGTTCCCGAACTCCTGATTCCCTTCCATTTCATCGGTAGCTCTACTCCAATATTGAGTTGATCAAGAACGTCATGAGCCAATATTTTCTCGGTTGTCGGATCACGGTATGTGTCGACTTTAAACTGCACATACCGGCCAGACTTGTACTCGCCCGATTTGTCTTCAATCACGTTCGAGACGGACCACCCGGCCCCGCACACGCCGAGTGGCTCTCGTACTTGGCGCATGAGGAAGAGCCGATCGCCGGGAACGATCTTCTTCGTACGACCAGTACTCCATCCGATCTTGCCAGCGATCTCTCCGTCCCAGATGTTGGGGTTCCAGGTCATCAAGTAAGTTGCCATCCGAATCTCCTCACTGCTTCTTGGACTGCTTGTCTCGCGTCAGCCAGAAATGACGAACCACCTTCCGGACACCGCTATCGAGATCAATCATGGAATCTCACATGGGCCTTTGCTTGTTGCGAGTCAACTAGAGCGGCACTTGCGCGCCCCCCCCCCCATTCAGTTTTCGGGTTCGTCGGCATCGAGGTTTTGGAAAAGATCATCAGCCAGTTCAATCAATTCTCCGCCGAAATTCGATGTCTCCAGCGCCGGACTTGTGGGGGGTGGGTGACGACCCCGGACTGATTCTTCCTGACGGATTGCGACGATCTGCGAACGGTTCATCGCCAGAGCGGCCACTGTGGCCCGACCTGTCGGCGTCAGCGGTAATAGCTGTTCACTCGCCCAGTTGAAGTGCTCACCCCAGACCTGAATCCGTGGGTTATAAAGTCGCTCTGATTGCCCGGTTTCGGGGTCGATGGCGGTCTGCTTCGACCACTTTCTCAGTGAACACGAAACGCACGCTAAAGCAAGATTGTCAGAAGTGGTCATTCCGCCAACCGATCGAGGCACGACATGGTCGATGTGGAACGTTGCCTCCTGACCTTGTTGGGACAATTGACAATACTCGCATCGATCCCCCGCTCGGAGTACCACCTCAGCATGCAGACCGGGAGAGATGTCACTCATGGCGACAGCCGCTCTGCCCTCAGTCTCAACAGGGTCAGAAACTCCGCCAAGTTGACCAATCCTTCGGCCTCATCACGTTCCGGTGTCGTCAACGGCTGCCCGGAATCTTGACGGTCCAAGAGGGTCTGCAACCGAACATCCACCGCTTCTGGCAGTCGGAACCGGGCCAAGTCAGAAGGGAGATCGACTTCAATCGTCATTGTCATGGAAACCTCGCTGGCAGGGATGTTTACACTTCTAGCAGCCACTGCAGCTTGGTACAGCGCTGAGTTTGTCAGTCATTTCCGACATGTTTGCAGCATCTCACGCACCTCGTCAATGCTGATGACTGGGTTCCGGAGGTGCAACACGGCGTGGCAGATCGGACAAACCGGTCGTAAGTCTTTGACGGGATCGACAAGATGAGCTTCCTTCACTTCGGAAAGTGGGTGGAGATGGTGGACGTGAATAAACCCTTCGGCGATCTTGCCGTAAACTGCACCGAAGCTCATGTTCCGAATCAGTAAAGCGGGACAGAAATCTCATCAAGAAGTGACGATCTGGACAACGTGAAGAATCACGTACACTGATCACAGATTTAACTTCGCAAACGCGGAAGCGTGGGCCATTAGACCGGTGGCGAAGGCCCGGAATGAAAGTTCAACCGAGGGGCACTGAAACTGTCCTTTTCTTCCGGCGACTGCTTCGGAGAGGAGCAAGCACGATCCATCGTAGAGACGGTCTCTCAATAACTTGGTGAGCAGAATCTCATAACGTTTGGCGTAGGACGCTCCTTGGAACTCAGGAAATACCGGAAAGTGCGGCTCTTTCACGCGAACTCCCGCTTGGGATTTCCCACAGTCCTCCAAGTTGAACATGAATCCCAGCCACGGCCGTTGTGCGGGTTGGAAGGCCCCTTCACGATAGGCCGCCCACAGATCAGTGGCGTTCCCCAGTGCTTCCTCCGTGCGGTTGTTGAAATTGTTTCCAAACGAGGGGCCGACTTGCGCCTTGAACTCGATCACCGCGAGCAGTTGACCCTTCACGACAGCCACGAGATCCCAATTCTTCTCGGCTCGATAGAACCCAGGCAATTCCAACTTTCGCTCCCAATGGACCTCGGCACTCGGGATACCGGCCTCGATCAGCAGATCGCGGCACAATTTCACAAACCCGTCCAGATGCTTTCCACCAGTCACAGCTGTCCGCAGTCCGGCGTCACGCAAGCCTGAAGCAGCCCCCTGCCTCAGGGACTGCTTGTCGCGAGTCAGCCAGAAATGACGAACCGCTTTCCGGACACCTTCATCGAGGTCGATCATGGAAGTTCACCTTGGCTTTGGTCAGTAAATCGATGGAGCCACTCAGCCGCTTCTTCGCACTGGCACAGTAGGTCTCATCCACTTCGAATCCGATGCTATGCCTTCCGCACTGCATGGCTGCGAGCGAAGTTGTGCCAGTTCCCAGGAATGGGTCGAGGACGGTATCCCCCACGAAGCTGAACATTCGAATCAGACGATTGGCCAAGTCGACCGGGTAGGGAGCCGGGTGATTGCGAGTGGATGCGCCGGTGACGCCGGACCAGATTTGCTGGAACCATTCCCGGTGGTTTGGCTCAGAGATCACGCTCAGAATTCGTTCCGTCAGACTCGGGCTACGATATCCGCCCGGCTTGCGCTCCATCAAAATGAACTCGATATCGTTCTTGATGACGGCATTCGGCTCATAAGGCTTGCCCATGAATCCGCCGCCGCTCCCCTCGGCTTCATAGGCTGCATTGGCAATCTTGTGCCAGATGATCGGAGACAGATTGTCGTATCCGAGTACCCGGCAATGCTCTTGAATCGAAGCGTGCAAAGGAACAACGGTATGTCGACCATTGTTCTTTTTGCGTGAGAGACACACATCTCCCACCACACAGACGAGACGCCCGCCGGGAACGAGGGCGTTAAAGCATCGCTTCCAGACGAGATCGAGCTGTTTGAGGAAGTCCTCGTAGTCTTCCCAGTGTCCGAGTTGGCCGTCAGAGTCCCGGTAACGCTTCAGATTCCAATAGGGCGGTGAAGTCACAACGAGTTGGACGGATTCCGCTGGCAACTTCATCTGCCGCGCATCTCCACGATACACATCATGATGCGTGGGAATCTCCTGGACAGCTCCCTCGATCAAGGCCATCAGCCGGGCATTCTTGGCCAGCGCCGGAATCGCGATCTGTGGGTTGGGCAGTTCGCGCAGTTCATCAGGAAGATAAGCAGTCAACTCAAAATCAGTCGGATCGGCCAGCACTGTCACGTTTGATCGCCTTCCAGTGGCTGACTCGATGATTGGGCCGAATCATTCCAGCCAAGGATTGCAGTGTACGGCGACTGAACTGGGGAAACAAACCGAGGCGACCCCGCGAGGCGCGGGCTTCACGGAATTCGCAACCGATTATTATTGTACACGTTACGGCA
>JANOKO010001008.1:0-1191 GCA_031419335.1 Planctomycetota bacterium | reverse complement strand
CCCACGTCATGCTCGGTATCGCGAGCCTGCACGGCATCATCCAGGTGCAGCCGCGACAGGAGCGGAGCCAGCGCATGCCGCGTTTCCTTGATCTGCCGCGACAGATGAGCATCATTGAGAATCATCCGCGCGTAGTCCTCGACCACGCGCAGTCCTTCCCGACAGCGATTGGCAGAGGCATCCAGAATCCGCGATACGGAGACCGACTCGCTGCGCAGCACCACAGCCGCTCGCAGTTGAATGTCGGAAGTGAGCGGAATGGTGATCTCCGTGATCGGCAGTTGGAGCCTCGACCGCAAAGCCATCATATCCACGCCCAACTGTTCCAGGACATCACGAAACAGATCGACTTCCAGCGCCGCCAGCAAGAGATGCTCAGTGCGAATCTCAGCGGCCCGCCCTTCGTGAGCGGTGAATTGCCGGGCACTCTGTAAGAATTGTTGGAACGTCCACGCAGGGGACTGGGAGTCCTGGTTGGCCAGAGCGACATGTTCCATGGCCTCTGCCGTCACGCCCGCCCCACTCAGCAGGTCATGAGCCCGGCTCTCATCGGCCCACAGCGATTCCAGGAGATCGAAAGCCGTGCAGGCCTGAGTCTGCTGGAATCGCTCCATCACGCGCTGGGCACCCGGAGACATCGCAGAGGTCGGCATTGCAGCGTCGGTCCCGTGTCTGGCGAGGCATTCCAGCCTGAACCTCGCCACCGGAGTCCATCCGGCGGTCGTACTTACTCCCGAGTGGCCGCTCGGGGACTCGAACCCCGACACCTTTCGGCACCAGATCCTAAGTCTGGCGTGTCTGCCAATTCCACCAAGCGGCCCATGTCTGATCGACCAGACACCCGGAGTCTATCGGAAGGTTCGCGAGACTGCGAGTTTCCTCATCACTTTGCTCAAGGCGGGTGCGTGCCTGCCACGGCAACCAAGTTGATTCCCGGTGAGTGTTGCCGTGGGGCGATCCTGCTTATCATTCGGTCGCGGGGACGCCTGCATGTGACATTTCAAAACTTCCTCCAGCCGCAGCTCGATTCATGAATGCAGAAACCCCCGCTGATGCTGGCTGGCTGGCCCGCTGGAGACAATGGCCGCTGTATGGGCGAATTCTGGGTGCGCTGATTCTCGGTGTGTTCTTGGGGATGGTGCTCGGATCAAGAGCCATCTACTTTGAGTTGCCCGCCAAGATCATTCTGCA
>JANOKO010001007.1:0-6109 GCA_031419335.1 Planctomycetota bacterium | reverse complement strand
CGACACGCAACTCGGCCCCGATCGCAACGCCTGCACTAGGCGCAGCCGGTCCCGATCGCCGAGTGCTTTGAGCAGGAGGGCGCATTGATTGGCAGAGAGTGGGTCATGTCGTGGCATCGGGGAACCTTGTGCGCCTAAGATACTGAACCATCTTCAGTAGCAGAAGTCGTGAGACTTCTGCCTTCTGTTCATGCCACTGTATGTGTGCAGTTCAGAAGAATTCTTACTTCGGCTCCAAGATCCTTTGCGTTCATTCCAACGAATGTTAGAGTGTTCTCTGTCCGGTCCCGAACTCCCTGCGACCATACCTCATGAGCAAACCCCACGAGCCTAGTCTGCGCCGCCAAGTCGTCGCTGAACTGATCGGGACCTACATCCTGATCTTCTTCGGCTGTGGTGCGGTGCATGCGGATGTGCTGACCGGGGCGCAGTCGGGATTGTGGCAGGTGGCGATCGTGTGGGGCGTGGCCATTATGTTGGCAGCCTATTCGATCGGGTCGGTCAGCGGGGCACATCTCAATCCAGCGGTGACGATCGCGTTGGCGGTCCATCGCGGGTTCCCGTGGCGCAAAGTGATTCCGTACCTCATCGGGCAACTGGCCGGGAGCATGCTGGCGGCGCTCACGCTGTTCGTGCTGTTCAGTCCGCATCTGACCGCACTCGAGACGCTTAAGGGAGTGCAGCGCGGGCAGCCCGGCAGTGAGATGACCGCCATGTGCTACGGCGAGTATTTTCCCGCCCCCGGCAGCCTGGGCAGCGGGACCGAGCCTTACTCGGCTGTGAAGCATGCGGAACTGAAGGCCAAGGGGAGCGAGGGACAGGCGTTCATCGCCGAGATCATCGGGACGGCCATCCTGGCGTTCGTGGTCTTCTCCGTCACCGACGACCGCAACTCCGGTCGGCCCGCGAATGGACAGGCTCCGATCTTCATTGGCCTCACCGTGTCGGTACTCATTTCGGTGATCGCGCCGCTCACGCAGGCGTGCTTCAACCCCGCGCGGGACTTCGGGCCACGTCTGTTTGCCTACTTCGCGGGATGGGGAAAGATTGCTCTTCCGGGATTCGCCGATACCGGTTGGCTGACGGTGTACATCGTGGCCCCGATCGCTGGGGCGCTGATCGGGGGAGCGGTGTATGAGTTCGTCGTCCGCCCCGCTGAAAAGTAGGACGGTCTTTCCAGCCCGTCATCGCCAGCACACTCTCTCGGGAGGGCGAGGCTCCTGCCGAGCCGCATTCGCCAGACAGCGCGTCCTCTGGCTCGCGGCACAGCAGGAGCTTCACCCTCCTGGCGAGCCCGCATCAACCCCAATTCCAAGCCTTGACGGTGAACTCGCCTCTCCGGGACGGCCTGGAAAGGCCATCCTACTCTCCCGGTCCACTCCCCACTCACAAGTCATCATGTCTTTGCGTACCTTCGTTTCCTTCGTTCCCTTCTGTTCAAAACTCCTCATTCCATTGGGATTGAAGAGCAGAGGTTGGGAACAGATGGGAACGAAGGCAACGGAGGGCCGATTGGCGAGTGGGGACCGGTTCTCGTGTCAGGCTTGGGTGGTCTGGTTCTGGGCCGCAGGGTTGGCTCTTCTGTCCCACCAGACAGCGCACGCCGCCGAGCCACTCGACCCGGCCCAGCCGTATTCCGCCACGGCCTCGAACCCGGTGACGCACGAGGCCGAGTTGCTGGTCACGATGACAGCTCCCTATAAAACCAAGCTGTTGCGGGTCTGGGTGCCGATCCCGCCGAGTGACAACGTGCAGCAGTTGGTGAGTTCGGAGTTCTCGACATTCCCCGTCGAGGTCCAACCGCAGATCGCCACAGAACCGGTGTTTGGCAACCGGTTCGCATACTTCGAATTCCCCAATCCGCAGGGGGCGATGGTCATTCGTCACACTCTGCAGCTTCAGGTCAGCGAACTGCACTGGAACCTCGACCCCGCGAAGGTCCAGACCACTGCCAAGTGGCCGCAGAGCTTCGCCCCCTACCTGCGAAGCGAGAGCCAGGCCGTCGTGGCCGATGCCCGGTTCGAGAGGCTCCTGGCTGAGATCGTGCCCCAGCGAATGAACCCGCTGCTCGATCTGGAGAAGGTCATGCACTACGCCGACCAGAACTTCCAGTACGATCACAAAAATGCCTCGCTCCAGGCCAGCTCGCTGCACGCCCTCCACCAGAAGGCTGGCCATTGCAGTGACTATCACGGGTTCTGTGCCGCGATGGGGCGGCTGCTGCAACAGCCGACCCGCGTGACCTACGGGATCAACACCTTCCCCAAAGCGTCCCCGTCGCATTGCAAGCTGGAGGCGTTTCTGGCTCCCTACGGTTGGGTCAGTTTCGATGTCTCCGAGACTCAGAAGCTGACCGGGTTGATTCGTGCGAACGCCCAGCTCTCCGCCGCTGACCAGGACGCACTCGTGGCCGCTGCTCATGCCCGCCTGACCAGCGGATTCCGCGACAACACGTGGTTCAAGCAGACGCACGGGACCGACTACGACCTCGTGCCACCGGCGTCAAAGAAGGTGGCCGTCGTCCGCACAATCTACGCCGAGGCCGACGGAGTGGCCCTGCCTGAACCCGATCCCTCCGCCCCCGGCGAGACGAAGTTCGCCTGGATGACTTCGCACAAGTTTGCCTCGACCCCACCGACCCAGAACCCATTCACCAACATCGAATCGCTTCGAGAGTAGGACGGGCTTTCCAGTCCGTCCCGTTCGACTCCCGACTCCGATGTCCGCTTGCGAAACTCGCTCCGCTTCGAAGACTTCGCGTCGCGGCTAAACTCCCGACTTCAGACTCCAGACTCACCATGAACCCACAATACATCATGATCGGCGGCTTCCTCGGAGCCGGAAAGACCACCACGGTCGGACGCCTGGCTCGGCACTACATGGCCGAAGGCAAGCGGGTCGGGATCGTGACCAACGACCAGACGACCGATCTCGTCGATACGCACTCGCTGCGGTCGCAGGGGTTCGAGGTCGGCGAAGTCGCGGGGTCGTGCTTCTGCTGCAACTTCAACGCCCTGACCGAAACCGTTGAGGGACTCGGCGAGGCTCAGTTCCCCGATGTCATCATCGCCGAGCCGGTCGGCAGTTGCACCGACCTCGTGGCGACGGTCATTCGCCCGCTGATGCAGGTCTACGGCAAGCCGCTCGATGTGGCCCCCTACGGCGTGATCCTCAAGCCCAGCCACGGCCTCAAGATCCTCCGCGGCGACACCCAGCGCGGCTTCTCCCCCAAGGCCGAGTACATCTTCCGCAAGCAGCTCGAAGAGGCCGACTTCATCATCATCAACCGCATCGATGAGCTGCCCCCCGCTGAGATCGAGGAACTCGAAACGCTGCTCCACGCCGACTTCCCCGATCAGCCGATCCTCCGCGTCTCGGCCCGCACCGGCGAGGGATTCGAGGCCCTGACCGAGATGCTCGACCAGCGCGGGGCGTTCGGTCAGCGCGTGATGGAGGTCGACTACGACATCTACGCCGAGGGTGAGGCCGAACTCGGCTGGCTCAACAGCCAGGTGCAGGTCGACTCCGATCAGGCGTTCGACCTCGACGCCCTCCTGCTCGACATCATCGGTCGGCTGCATGAGCGGTTTGTCGGGGCCGGGGCGGAGGCAGCCCATCTCAAGACGATCGGCCTGTGTGACGGCAGCTACGCTGTGGCGAATCTGGTGAGCAACTCGACCGGACCGGAACTCTCGCTCCCCTCGAAGACCCACACCCGCTCCGCCAATGTCGTCGTCAACGCCCGTGTGGCGACCGATCCGACCGAGCTGGAAGCATTCGTGCGAACCGAGGTGGCAGCTGCGTGTGCCACGATCGGAGCAAAACACGAGGTGACATCACTGCAAAGTTTCAAGCCGGGCCGCCCCGTGCCGACTCACCGGATCAATGCGACCGTCTAAATCCAGGGACGCAATCCAACACTCTCTTCCGCATCACAAAGCACGCCCAGAGTCCCGTACTTGTCGAGTCCGCTGGTTCCAGGAAGTCCCAGCAGCCAGATCGCTGCCAGCTTTCGCATCGGGCCAGTACAATCTCTCTATGGCTGGAAACTCATTTGGACAGGCGTTCCGCATCACCACCGCTGGCGAGAGCCACGGGCCGGGGAATGTCGTCATCATCGACGGGGTTCCTTCGGGGATTCCGTTGTCGGTCGATGATCTGCTCATTGACCTTCACAGACGGCGCCCGGGACAGAGTCACATCACGACCCAGCGGGACGAAGCTGACCTCCCGGAGATCCTGTCCGGAGTCTTTGAAGGCAAAACCACCGGGACAAGCTTAGCCATCCTGATTCGGAACACCGATCAGCGCAGCCAAGACTACGGCAACATCCAGAATCTCTATCGGCCCGGTCACGCTGACTACAGCTTCGACGCCAAATATGGGTTTCGCGACTATCGCGGCGGCGGGCGTTCCAGTGCCCGCGAAACCACAGCCCGAGTCGCGGCCGGTGTTGTAGCGAAGAAGCTGATCGATCAGGCGTTCGGCGGTCGCGTCCTGGGGTATGTGACACAGGTCGGAGATGTGCGGGCCACGGTCTTGCACCCCGAGTTGCTGACTCTGAATAACATCGAGCAGCGTCCCGATGGCTCTCCGAACATTATACGCTGTCCCGATATCGACGTTGCTGACCGCATGATCGCGCGGATTGAAGAGGTTCGCAAGCAGGGTGATTCCATCGGTGGCGTCGCCGAAATCATCGCAGTGAACGTCCCGGCGGGCCTGGGAGAACCGGTCTTCGATAAGCTCAAGGCCGACCTGGCGAAGGCGCTCTTCTCGCTGCCAGCGGTCCTGGGTGTTGAATACGGCATCGGCTTCGGCTGTGCGACGATGAAGGGGAGCGAGCACAACGACCTGTTCACGCGCGGGCCGCTCACCACCGGCAAGACCGGAATCGTAACCAAGACCAACCGCCACGGCGGAATGCTGGGCGGGATATCGACCGGAATGCCGATCCTGCTGAGAGCCGCCGTGAAACCGACCAGCAGCCTGCCCATTGAGCAATCGACCGTCACGCGCGATGGCGACCCGGCCACCATCAAGACCAAGGGCCGTCACGACCCATGCCTGCTTCCCCGGTTCGTCCCGATGGCAGAAGCGATGGTGGCCATCGTCATCGCGGATCATTGGTTGCGTTGGACAGGTCAATCGATCCGCTAGCACACGACAAGCCTTGATTTCTGGGTAGCTGAAGTCGTATGACTCCAGCCGTCAGAATTCCTACGAATTCTGCTACCCCAATTCTGAGAAATACCTGCTGGCCATGACGCCCTGCAATGCAAGACAGCCGAGCCCCCTCCCCGAATGAGAGTGGCCTGCGGGTGATTCCGGCGTGTTGTACGAAGGCAACACGAGTGCCTCTGTCTCGTGTGACGGGTTATGTCGATCGCATCACGGATGGAACCCGTTGACGCCTCGCAACGCGCACAATGGCGGTCATTCGGACTTTCCTCAAGACTCCGGTGAGGCAGCTTGTAGACTCCATAGACGTGTCGAATCGCGAATGAGGCATCTTCCCACTCGCACCGACATCGATTCATGGCTCGGTTGAGGACAGGTGTCATGGCGGCCCCCGCGAATGCTCAGGAGTTCTTTGCTCTACTGGAGAAGAGCCAGCTCTTGGACGAGGAGGTCGTCACCAAGCTCCGCCCCCAGATGAGCAAATACCAGCAGACCGAGCCGAAACGTCTCGCCACAACTCTGCTGAAAAACCAACTCATTACCGAGTACCAGGCCAAGCAGCTCCTCGTCGGTAAATACAAGGGGTTCTACCTTGCCCGATACAAGCTGTTGGAACTGCTGGGTGTGGGGGGCATGGGGCGGGTCTATCTGGCTGAGCAAATCTCGATGGAACGGCTTGTGGCCATCAAGCTGATTAGCATTCAAAAGAATAAGAAACATCACGACCAAGCCTTGGCCCGTTTCCAGCGTGAAGCGAAAGCCGTCGCGGCCCTCCGCCATCCGAACATCATCCAGGCGTTCGACTACGCAGATGAACATGGTATGCCGTATATCGTGATGGAGTACGTCGAGGGACTCGACACGGCCCGACTTGTTCACAAGTTTGGCCCGATTCACTGGAAACAAGCGGCAGAATACGGGCGTCAAG
>JANOKO010001006.1:0-1130 GCA_031419335.1 Planctomycetota bacterium | reverse complement strand
CGGCGAGGTTCGGCGTGAACAGTCCCCGGTCGGCCTTCACGAACCGGGATTCGTTTCCCTTCTTCTGCAGCTCTCTGAGGATCGCGGAATACAGAGTGGCGTGTAGGGTCGCACCGCCGGGGCTGGTCCAGTAGCCCTTCGTGGCCATCGCTTCGATCATCGCCTTGGTGGTCATCGGAGTTCCCGATTCGGTCAAGACCTTGACCGCTGCGTCGAGTTGGCTGAGCTTGCCCTCGGGCTTCGCAGGCTTCGGCGTCTTGGCTGGCGCGGCGACCTTCGCGGGTGCAGCGGCCTTGGCAGCCTTCGCTGCGGCTTTCGGTTCGGGGGCCTTCTTGGTGGTCTTCGGGTTGGTCTTCTTCGCGGGCATGGTGGCATCTCTTTCTGGCAAGGGCTCAAAGGAAAGGGCCTCGACCAACACGGTCGGGGCCCAGGAAGTGTCGTGATTGCGTGAGGCTTGGAAGGTTCGTCTCGAACAATCAGGGGCGGTGAACTCGACCAGTTGTTGCGGTTGGTCGATCCGGACTCGCGCCCGACATTCGTTGACCATCAGCAGCGTACCGGTGATGTCGAGGTCCGGTTGCCGGAATCGCGTTCCCGGCGGGAGTTGGTTCAAGGGGCGTTTCATCGCTGCGTCCTAGCACGGGAACCCGAGTTCTCGGGACTCGTCCTCGCTGACCACTCCCAACGCGAACGCGGCGTACACCGCGTACTTGAGGGCGTCGTGCATCTGTTCAGCGTGGCCCCAATCAACCTTCGGTCGCTGAGGGATCTCGGTCGCAGCAGCCTGCATCCGCGTGAGCAAGGCGGACAAGGTCTTCGCGTGTTTCTCGGTGGCCAATCGGGCGCTCATGGTTGGGTCTCGCGTTGTGGGTTCGAAGGTCGCATCACTGTCGCGACGTGACATGAGTTACCTCGACTGCGGAATGACATCCAGTCGAATGCGAGTCGGTTTCTCAGGATTTCAGCAGGTTTCTTTCATGTCCGACGAAGGTCGCATCAACCCCCAGACTCTGTCGCCAAGGGACCTCGCTCGCATGTTGTCGAGCGCCGGGACGCGGCTGATTACTCCCGAGCAGATCGAGGCCGATCTGGCAGCTGGGGCACCGCGTAATGCGGACGGGACGGTGAGT
>JANOKO010001005.1:0-1098 GCA_031419335.1 Planctomycetota bacterium | reverse complement strand
CCCGCCGCGTTCCGCAGGCCCGCAAGATCGCCGACGCGGTGCTGGCGAAGGAGCCGGAACGCCCACTGTCAAACGTGATTGTGGCCATGATGAATGCGAAGGCTGGCAAACAGGCCGAAGCAATCGAGACCCTCACGATCGTTCGCGATGTCGCCGATCCGCACCGCGAAGTCTTGGCCGCGCTTTGTACGCTGGCTGCTCAGGCGAAGAACTGGGCCGTGGTCCTCGAAACCGCCCAGATCGGTCGCCAGTCGTTCCCCCGCGACGCACTCTTTGCCACCGCAGCTGCGAAAGCCTGCGAGGAGTTGGGGAACTCGAAGGACCTCACTGAGCTCCTGGAGGTGCTAGTGATCCTGGATCAAGACGACCCCGCGATTCGGCGTAAGCTCGCCAAGATCAAGCTGGCTGTGGGTGACGCCGCGACCGCGCGGAAGTGGGCCGCCGACTCGCTGCTGATCGATGTGACCTCGGTCGAGACGCAGGAGTTACTCGGTCGGGCGTGCGTGGCATTGGAGGACTGGAGAGCCGCCGAACGAGCCTTCGCAACCGCCCTCGAACTCGAACCGAACCGAGTCGACAGCCAACTCGGCCTCGTGGAGTGCTACGCTCAGACCGACCGAAAAGACAAAGCCCGCGAGCTGCTGGATGCGGTCCAAATGGTCAATCCGGATCATACCGGAGCGAAGGATTTGCGGGCCAAGCTGGGGAATTGAGTATACTCGCACATTGGTTACGTGTCGCAAGTTTTTTCACTGGTTGTTGTTGCGATTATTGAATGGAGTGTTGACTCCAATAGCAATCTAAGGTAAAAAAGAAACACCTTGCCAAGGTGTCCACTAAAAACCTTAATAAGGTGTAGTCGTAATACCTTGTCAAGGTGTCCATGAAACACCTTGCTAAGGTGTCAGTGACACATCTTGCGGAGAGCCCCTGATGAAACCGTGGCGATTTTACGGTCGGAATGACCAACTCGACTCGCTGAAGGAGATCATTGCCCGTCGAAGATGGTTCTTCGTGAAGGTCTCCGGGCGACGACGCATTGGCAAGACCACGCTCATCCAGAAAGCACTGGAGACGGCCGGAAATCGGTCGTTGGTG
>JANOKO010001004.1:0-7870 GCA_031419335.1 Planctomycetota bacterium | reverse complement strand
CTCACGGGAGGGATGGCTTCCGACAGGATGCTTCAACGAACCGGAAACTCACGCCTGAGTCGACAGGGAATCGCTGTTGCGGGGATGGGCTGCTGTGCCATCTTGATTTTCATTTCGTACTTCATGTCCAATGTCTGGGGCAGCATTGCGGTGATCTCGCTGGGAGCATTCTGTGCGACCTTCGGAGGGGTCAGTGGATATACCGTGGCGATCAAGTTCGGAGGCCAGCAGGTCGCCACCGTCTTCAGTGCGATGAACATGTGTGGCAATATCGGAGCCGCGCTCTTTCCGCTCACAGCGGGTTGGCTGGTCGAACGAACCGGCAATTGGAACCTGATGCTGTTTCTGTTCGCCGGGATCATGGCGGTTGATGCGGTCTGCTGGGCGTTTCTGAACCCACAAGGCACTCTGTTCGGAGAAGATGATGTCGAATGATCGAGTGAAGACGCCCCAGTCCCGCTGCCGGTCTGCACTCTGCCAGGTCGACATCACGCCTCCGATAGGAATTTACCACCGGATGTGGGGTGCCGCGCTGCATGACCAGGCGACCGGAGTCCATCGTTCCCTGGAAGCCACGGTCCTATGGATCGAACCGGAATCCGGAGACTCCAGTCACTCCCGGATCATCATTTCGCTCGACCACTGCATCCTCGACACAGCCGAAATTCGCAACATCCGCCAATCGGTCTCCCGATCCACAGGCGTTGTCGAATCGAACATTCTTGTGACGCTGTCCCATACGCATGGGTCAGGCTGGATGTCGCGAACCCGGAGTCATTTGCCCGGGGGAGAATTGATTGGGCCGTACCTGGACGGTTTGGCGGAGAAGCTGGGAGAAGTGGCTCGCGAAGCCATGATGCTTGTCCGGCCCGCCACGATCCTCTATGGCATCGGTCGGTGTTCGTTGGCTGCCCATCGCGACTATCTCGATCGAGAGCAGCAGGGATTTGTCTGTGGCTTTAACCCCGAAGGACCATCTGACGAGACACTAGTCGTTGCTCGGATCGTCGGTGAGCAGAATTGCACGGAAGCCATTATCGTGAACTATGCTTGTCATCCGACGACGTTGGCGTGGGACAATACGCTGATCAGCCCCGATTGGGTCGGGGCCATGCGGGAGGTCATCGAAGCTCACGAGGGAGTGTATTGCCTGTTCCTGCAAGGGGCCTCGGGCGACCTTGGCCCCCGCGAGGGGTTTGTCGGCGACACCGCTGTCGCCGACCGCAATGGCCGTCAGGTCGGTTACGCGGCACTTTCGATTCTGGCCAGCCTCCCACTGCCGGGGACCGAGTTTCGCTATGCGGGACCAGTTCTTTCGGGAGCCACGCTCGGAACCTGGAAGCATCAACCGGTGGATGACTCGGATCGTGTCGCACAGAGCCGCTGGCAATGGGAACACCTGACGGTCGATCTGCCTTACCGTCACGATCTCCCGACCATCGAGCAAACGACGAGCGAACGTCACCATTGGCTCACCGAAGAAGCACGCGCTCGTCAGAACAATGATGCAGCCCAGCTCCGCATTTGTCGCGCCCAGATCGAACAGCGCTCTCGCCAGTTAACCCGCCTGAATGCCCTGGCCCCCGGTCGCTTCTGGCCGCTTCCCGTCGAGATCGGATTCGTCGGTGACGCGATTTGGGTCTTTGTCCCCGGCGAACTCTATCAAGTCTTCCAACTGACACTGCGAGAACGGTTCGCCCCGCGCCCGATCATCGTCACCACGCTGACCAATGACTGGCAACCCGGTTATATCCCCCCCGCCAGCAGCTATGGCTATGGCATTTATCAGGAGCTCATCGCCGCAACCGCTCCGGGGTGCTTGGAGACGCTGATGGAGACAGTTTCGCGAGCCATAGAAAAGATGATTTGACCATCGAGTGCCATACGGCCCGGTCGGACAGCACCCATCCTTTCGGGATCGGACGGGGTGATCAAGCATCTCACCCGCTGGCGACAAGCTGAGGGGGGATGCGATCCTTTGGCAACGTGTGTGTGTCAGACAATCATTGAAGTCTGGTCTCACTCCATTGACTCGGATCGTGATCCTGTTTTATCGCCGCGAAGCGGTGACAGCATGTCGCCGTGGGCGCTGCCCACGGACCCTTGACTCGCATCATCTCCAGCCGCGTAGCGGCGACAGCGAGATCCCCAGACGTATTCAATGGGTTTCACCCACGGCGATATGCTGTCGCCGCTTCGCGGCTCAGAACCCATTGATGGCGAGGGGAGACTCCATCGACTTTTCTGACGCACACACTTCGGCAACTGATTTGGCGAGAACCAACCGGCGAGAACCAACCACCGTTGTCAGTTGAACGTCGGGTAGACTTCAAGACCTTTCCCTCGCACGCGGAGACGAGAGTCGAGTACGGGGCAAGCGCCGTGTAGATTGTCCGTGGTCACGGCAATGAACTCAGGACCATTCCGAATGTACACATCGACAACAGAGTTCAGGTCATCGATTTGCAGAATCTGATGTACGGTTCCGTCGACAACCACCATCTCACCATCACCCGAGAGTCCAGACTCATCGTCGTTTCGAGGCAAGTTCATCTCCACGCTCACGATTTCACTCAATTGAATCTCCGCCGAGAAATCGTCGTGCCCCAACATCTGCAATCGTTCGAATTGGCCAACGATCACGACTGTCAGTCGATCATTTCCAGGATCGACAATCGCCATGTGCCGATCTCGTGAGTCATCCACGCGATGAAGTTCAATCAATCGGAATGACATGGCTAGAAAGTCTTCTTCGCTTTGGGACACACTGCAACGTCGACACAGTCCATTGCTAAATGAAAATCGATCACTCCGCGCTGGCCACCAGTGCCTCCTCCGCGGGTGACATGATGCCATGCGACCGCAACGTCTCCGCCAGTTTCTCCCTGGCCAGACGTAACCGGCTCTTGGCCGTCGGCAGCGGGACATCCATGATCTGGGCGATTTCCGGTAGGCTCACGCCGCCGTAGTGGTGCAGCGTGAAGGTCTGCCGCTGCTCTTCGGGGATGAGGGCCAGACCGGCCTCGACCAACTTGGCCACCTCGCGCTGGTCAGCCTTGTCCTCGGGCGAGGTCAGCTCTCCGGCGATGCGGTACAGGACATCGTCGTCCGCATCGCGCGGCCGCTTCACGGCTCGCACCAGGGCGTCGTGCGTCTTACGCCGAATGTCGTCGATCAGCAGATTGCGGGCGATCCGGAACAGCCACCCGCGAAACCGACCCACCGGCAGGTAATCCCACGACTGCTGATACAGCTTGATGAGCGTGTCTTGGGCCAGGTCTTCGGCCAACTGGACATCGCGGGTGTTGCGGATGAAGAACCCGATCAGCGGCGATTGATATTGATCCACGAGTTCATCGAAGGCGGTGTTGTCGCCCTCTTGAAGTCGGATCATCAGTCGGTCATCGTCGGTCATGGAACTCAATTGCGAGTGGCGAGTGTGTCTCGCCCAGTCGGCACGGAAGATTGTGACCACGGAGACACGGAGGCACGGAGAGGTCAAGGACCACGGCACCAGAATCGATCCAGGAAATCAGAGGTGTTGACAGGCTGAACAACACCACTGCTGAAGCGGGTCAGGAGATTGTTCCTCGGGTCTCTGTGTCTATGTGGTGAATTCCAGCTGGCAGCGCCGAGACACCGAGGCGAGTGGCTGGAACCTGCCGGACACAATATATTCAAAAGCCATGACATTTGACGACACTGAGGCGAGACCCCACTTGGAAAACGTGATCCCTCTGACTTTTGGACGGCGAGGAGCCTTTCAGATTCAGATCCCGACTGACCGGCTGCAGAGTCGGTTCATGGCTCCCCCGGCGGTGACGGCCCTGGGGGAGACGCTGGTACACGCCCTCGAATCGCCGCTGGAGTACCCGAGTTTGCGACAGGCGGTGGTGGCCGGGGACCGCGTGACCTTGGCTGTGGATCGCCAGACTCCGCAAGCGGAAACGCTGATACTCGGGCTGTGGAAATTGCTGGAGTCGTGCGGGGTCAATGCCCCGGATGTGACGATACTTGTACCTGCCACGCTGACTCCGGGGGTGAATCCCGACTTGCGGAGGCTGCTACCCGCCGGGGTCCGCGAGCAGGTGGTCCTCAAGGTTCACGACCCGACGGATGAGACCTCGACGGCATACCTTGCGACGACAGCAGGGGGCGAGCGAGTCTATCTGCACAAGGATCTGCTGGATTCCGACCTGCCGATTCTGGTCGGAGGAGTCTGGTTTGATACGGTCCTTGGGTATCGGGGAGGCGGCAGTGCGCTGTACCCCGGCCTGTCCAACGTCGAAGCGATTCGCAAAGCCGTGGGCCAGGGGCACGACGAACTGGCCCCGGACGATTCTCGTCCGCTACGGCAGATGATGGACGAAGTGTCTTGGTTACTTGGGTTGCAGTTCGCCGTGCAGGTCGTGCCCTCGGTCGGGGATGGCGTGTGTGCGGTGATTGCGGGGCAGGTCGACGCGGCCTACCAGAAGGCGCGGGCCGTCCTCACTGAATCGTGGACTCTGCCGACACGCACGCGGGCTGGCATGGTGGTCGTGGCTGTCGATCACGATGCCAACGGGCACTCGTGGTCGCAACTCGGGGCCGCTCTCGATGTTGCGAGACAATTGGTTTCTAAGGAGGGCCGCATCGTGGCCCTCACCGAGCTGCGGTCCGACCTTACGCCCGGCATGCAGCTCCTGCGCGAGGTCCGCAGCCCGCGCGATGCCCTCAAGCCACTACGGGACAGCCAGCCGCTCGACATGCTGGCCGCCTCGCAGATCGCCAAGGCCCTCGACTGGGCGGGGGTATCGCTGCTCAGCGGCCTGCCCGGTGATCTCGTTGAGGAACTGGGGATGCTGCCGCTGGACGAGGCCGAGGAGTTGCAGCGATTGGTGGAAACCGAAGACTCGATCGCGGTGGTCCAGTCGGCTCAGCACGTCCATGTCATGCGAACCAAGCTCAAGCAACCCACTGGGTAGTCCGCAGCGCAGCGATCGTCATCGCACTCGATGATGTGGACGAAGTCACTTCACACCTCCGAGCGTATCGGAACCATCCGCCCTGTACGTGACGATTCCAACCCCGCCAGCATGATCTCGGTCACGTGACGGGCATGACGGGCGTTTGAAAACGGCGGCTGCTTCCTCTCGCGGATGCAATCGATCCAGTGCTGGTGCGAGTTGATGCTGGGGAATTGCGAGCAGTCGACGTTCTCCTGGATCAGGACACCGTCCTCGTCGACCAACGTACTGGGGCGATACTTCACCAAATCGCCAGTCAGTGGCGGGTTGACCAACTTGCCCTTTGTTCCGTGGACCTCAAAGCCATACGTCCGCGCCCCGTCACACCACCCCGTCTCCGCCACACCCAGCGTCCCGCCCGCGAACTCCAGGATCATGGCAGCTGTGTCTTCGAGGGTGGTCGGCTTATCGACGGTGGTGCAGCGTCCGGTGACAGAGCGAGCGGTTCCCATGAGAGTCACGAGGTGCGAGATGGCGTACACCCCCATGTCGAACAGGGCCCCGACATCGGCCCGCTGGGCATCGAAGAACCACAGGTCGTCTTCGGTCTCTTCTTCCAGGATCTGCTGGATGGTTGCGTAGTAGACCTCGGGTCCGCCGTGACTGAATCGGCAATGGGCGGTCGAGATACGGCCCAGCTCACCGCGCCCGATGCACTCCCGAGCAGCGAGCAGAGCCGGACGCGCCACATACGGCAGACACAACACCGTACGATCGGTCTTCGCAGCCGCCTGCACGAACTGCTCGGCCTCTTCGAGCGAGGTACTCAGCGGCTTCTGCATGTGGACATGCTTCCCCGCCTCGAGCGCCATCAGCCCGTACTTCACATGCAGCGGATGAGGCAGCGCCACCACCACCGCATCGATGTGCGGGTCGGCGATCACCTCCTCATACGAGTGCGTACTGCGCGGCACGTTGAACTTCCGGCACAGCGTGTCGAGCCGACTCTGCCGCCGACCCGCCAGGACCGTGACCTCCACCCCCGGAATCGCACATAACTCTGGCAAATGCAGCTTGGCTGCGATGCCCCCCGCACCGATGATGCCGACACGAATGGACATGGTGTTAATCCTTAATGGTGATGTGAACTGCCACGCTGAGTGAGTGTAGCAGGCAGCACACTCCCGCTCTCGTAGCTGCGTTCATCAGAACGCGGGCAGACCGCACTCTGGGGAGTGCAGCACAGAGTTGATTAACCTCCGTCCCCGACCTCATTCTGCCGACGCATTGTCCCACGGCGGCTGTGTTGTCACCTGGACTTCGACGATCCGGTACAGGGCCCGTCCAATGGGGGCACCGCCGTTGTGGAACTCCAATCCACTACGGCGGTAGCCCAGCAGCGGACAGTGCGTATGGCCAAAGCAGACTTGCCGCACGCCCTCCTCGGGTCCGTGGCCGACTTCGCGGAGATATTTCAGCAGTCTGTCCGCCACGATTGCGGGCGGATAGATCGCGAGTGGAATCAGGCGGTGTAAGTGGGACCTCACAATCAGTCCATACAGCCCGTGGGCCCAGCGGTGGCGGCGAGCATGCGAGAACCGGTCCCGCCGGTTCAGCAACCGCTCGTGGCTCATCTTCCGATCTGCTGCATCTCCATGCAGGAAAACGGTGTCTCCTAATCGAAGATAGAACCGGTCCCAGTAGAAATTCGCATACTTCGTGGCCAATCCCGGCAACAGAGCCACCAGTGCCGGAAGGTCGTCATGGTTTCCCAGCACAAAGTGGAACTGGCACTCTGGCACGGCTTCGATCAGACGGCACAGCCACTCCAGGGCTGCCGCCAGACTGGTGTCATGGGAGGAGTGGGCGGACCACTTGAAGTCAAAGATGTCCCCGCCCAGAACGCACACGCGCGAGCGCCGCGCCGCGGCGACAATGTCTTCATCGATCAGATGTCCCCGCGAACGATGCGAGAACAGATGCAGATCGGAAACGAAGCAGACGGGAACACGTACTGGAGGATGGTCCACCACATCGTACTCTTCCATGTTGAGTGTCCTCGAAGAATGAACTGCTTCCGACGATAGGTTGCGGCACGGGCGATTCCTAGTCAAACCCGAAGCCCGCTCTGGTGAAATGCCAGAAATGACAACTCGATGACCCGCGCGCGCGACCGCACCCGCTGATGTGACGGGTCCGCATCCCTGCGGCTCGAGCCTGGTCGAGGTATTGTCGTGCGGTCGAGTCCTGTCTCATTCTTGCCCGGTGATCTGGTGGCCTGCTACGGGACCGACGGGGTCAGCCGGTTCATCCGGGCGGCCACATGGTCTCCTCTGGCACCCTCGGGCTTAAGATTCGGGCCATCGCATGTCGCGATCCTCTCTGAGTCGAACCGTGGCCTGCTCTGGGTGGAGTCGACGACGCTCTGTCCACATCCGTGCCTCATTCGCGGCCAACAAGTCTCGGGGTGTCAGGCTCATGAACCCGAGACTCGCCTGCGAGATTATCTCGAAGCGGGCGGTCGAGTCGAGCTATATCGATTGACGGAGATCAATCAACTGAATCGCGAGGAGCGGCTGCTTCTGCGCGGAATCCTGTTCAGGCATTTTCTGTCAGACCCGGTCGGGTACGACTTGGGGGGAGCGATCCTCTCCGGAACGCGGGCGATTCGCTGGCTGGGGTTATTGCCCGGCGCGGACCTGCACTCGCTGTTCTGTTCAGAGCTGGTGGCCGCGATTTTGATGCGGCTCAATCGCCTGAACCATGCGAACCCGACCGGGTTCTCGCCCGCCCGCTTGCTGCGGTTGCTGGTCACGCTGGGGAAGTACCACCACGTGGCCCGCTGGGATCGGTTGTCCGATGGGGAGGATCTGGGTCATGGGTGATCAGATGCTGAAGGGACGAGTCGCAGCGAACCGGGAGGG
>JANOKO010001003.1:0-1105 GCA_031419335.1 Planctomycetota bacterium | reverse complement strand
AATCGAGGGTATGCCGCTAGCCGGTTTCATTGGCCGATCGACTTTGGGCTCCTCAACAACGATTGCATGTGGGTCTTCGACGAGCCGCAGCTGATGGCTGGTGGAGTGAGTACCTCGGCCCAGTTGGCTGGACTGCGTCAGTCGCTTCAGACATCCGGAACCTGCTCGTCAGTCTGGATGTCGGCCACGCTGGAACCGAGTTGGTTGGATACGGTCGACTTTCGAGGGAAGTTTGATGCTCCGCCGCTGGAGTTGACCGATGAGGACTATTCAGCTGGCTCGCCGCTTCATAAGCGCATGACCGCTCAGAAGACTCTGGCGGAACTTGACGCGACTTCTAACAAAGACATGAAGGCGGTTGCCAAGGCAGTAAGCGGGAAGCATGAGATCGGTACAACGACACTGGTCATTCTGAACACCGTGGACCGGGCGAAGGCGACCTACGAAGAGCTACTCAAGCTGCGGAGGCAATCCGCAACACCGGAACTGCTGCTCATCCACTCGCGTTTCCGTCCGATTGATCGTCAGACTCTGAATAAATCACTGATGAATCCCGGTGCCTCGGTGGATCGGATCATCGTGGCCACGCAAGTCGTCGAGGCGGGGGTGGATCTCTCAGCTCGGACCTTGGTCACGGAGTTGTGCCCTTGGTCGAGCGTGGTCCAGCGGATTGGCCGTTGCAATCGCACGGGAGATGATGGGCCAGGCCAAGTGTATTGGATCGATTTGGATGACAAGCTGGCCCTCCCCTATGACTGGCAGGACTTGACCGCAGCTCGTGAGTGGCTGCGGAAGTTGGGCGGGGCGGGTGTTTCACCGAAGTCACTGGACGACTTCAAGGCCAGGGAACAGATCCAACTCCCATTCCAGCACAAGCATGTCCTGCGTCGACGCGATCTCCTTGATTTGTTCGACACAGCTCCCGACCTCTCGGGAAACGACATCGACATCTCTCGATTCGTGCGGAGCGATGATCTTGAAACGGATGTGCTGGTCTTCTGGCGGAAGTGGACGGGCGACCTGAATAAATTGGTTCCAGCCTTAACGAGTGCCACACGAGACGAAGTGTGTCGCGTCCCGATTTCAAAGATGAAGGAGTTTCTCA
>JANOKO010001002.1:0-1985 GCA_031419335.1 Planctomycetota bacterium | reverse complement strand
TGACGAGGCGTTTGCCGCGGAAGATGTACCCGTCCTGGAACATCTTGAAGAACGTCCGGCGGACGGCCTTCGAGCAGACATCGTCCAGCGTGAACCGCGTGCGTCGCCAGTCGCAGGAGAAACCCAGCAGCTTCAGTTGCGAGATGATGCGGGCCTCGTAAGTGTCCTTCCACTTCCAAATGCGCTGGACGAGGGCCTTGCGACTTTCCTCCGGATTCGGATTTAAGGTGTGACGGGTCAGCCCCTCCTCTTCGAGCATGCGGCGTTCGACGACGGCTTGTGTCGCGATTCCGGCGTGATCGGTGCCTGGCATCCACAGGGCTTCGTACCCCAGCATGCGCTTCCAGCGCGTGATGAGGTCCTGGCAGGTGCCATTGAGGGCGTGCCCCATGTGCAGGGCTCCCGTCACGTTGGGCAGCGGGATCATGATCGTGTGCGGCGGCTTGCCCGTGCCCGGATCGGCGTTGAACGAGCCGTGCTGCTCCCAATACAGAGACCAGCGAGCTTGGGCCGCAGCGGGGTCGTAGAGCTTGGGGATGTCGTTCGAGGAAGTGGTGTCCGAGGACATGCGAATCTGTTCTGTGTAGCGTGACGGAAGTCTCGACACGGGCAGAAGCCCGTCGGTTCGGTGTGAGGTAGGGTAATCGGTCGAGTACGTCGGGGGAATGCGAGGAGTCGCTGACTGTTGTGTCGGGGTGGGGTGCATTCGCTCGATTCCGTAACCCGATGCGTCAGCGAGGGCGTACGTCTCTCGATGATTTGCGAGAGTTCAGCTCCCAGATGAAGCTCACGTCACTCAGCGGGTGCGGGCGATCCCTCGCTACGCTCGACCCATGCTGACGATTCGGGCTACAGATCATGGGGATTGCCAACGGGCGAATGCACGCCAGACGCTGAGCGTGGCGATTCGAGCTTGCGGCCAGGGACGAAACCCGAAATCATGTTCGGACCCGTCTGTGGTTGGTCTGTGTCGAACAAGAAAGTGGTGAATGGGCATGGTTGGGTTTCCTCTCAAGGGTGTGATTCCGCCGCTCGTGACTCCCCTGGCGGGGCGGGATGAGATTGATCGTCCCGCTCTCGATCGGATCATTGAGCATGTCCTCAGTGGGGGGGTGCATGGGCTGTTTCTGCTCGGGACGACAGGGGAGGGGCCGAGCCTGAGCCATGCGGCCCAGCGGACTCTCGTGACCGAAGCGACAATGCTCGTACGACAGCGAGTCCCTGTCCTGGTCGGGATCACCGACTCCTCGTTCAGTGAGTCCGTTCAGCTCGCTCGATTCGCGGCTGAGGCCGGGGCCGACGCGGTCGTTCTCGCACCGCCGTACTATTTCCCGATGCACCAAACCGACCTGCGGCACTACTGCGTAGCCATCGCCCGCGAAGTGCCACTTCCAGTCTTTCTGTACAACATGCCCACCCATTGCAAGGTCACGTTCGAACTCGACACCGTAAAACACTTGATCGATGAACCGAACATCGTGGGCTTCAAAGACAGCTCCGCTCAGATGCTGTTTTTCAATCAATTGCTGACACTCGCGAAGGGGCGGCCCGACTTCAGTGTGCTGATGGGGCCCGAAGAGTTGCTGGCCGAGGGGGTGCTGATGGGCGGTCATGGCGGCGTTTGCGGCGGGGCGAATCTCTGCCCTCGCATGTACGTCGACATGTACGAGGCCGCGGTGACCGGCGATCTGCGGCAAGTGCATGTCCTGCAACAGCGAATCTTGCGGCTATCATCGAAAATTTACTCGGTCGGGCTGGCACCGAGTGGATATCTCGCCGGGTTGAAGGCGGCCATGTCACTGCTGGGGCTGTGCGAGGCAAGGTTGTCGGAACCACTGTCGCACCTGCCAGAGGAACGCCTGGCAGTGATTGAGCGGCATCTGAAGGACTTGGGGCTGGCGACGGTTTCGCCTTCTCCTTCTCCCGGCATACAGAGTCGTTGACGTTGTCTCAACACACACAATGTGGACAGGGATGCGATGGCA
>JANOKO010001001.1:0-2838 GCA_031419335.1 Planctomycetota bacterium | reverse complement strand
GCCTGCTGCTCGCGCTCCTGCTCCCCGCCGTTCAGTCCGCACGCGAAGGCTCCCGCCGCCTCGAATGCGTCAGCCGCTTAAAACAAATCATGCTCGCCACCGAAAGCTTCGCCTCCACCCACCAGCATTATCCGGTTTATATCACCGGCGGCGGAAGTAATCCCAGCGATCAAGGCCGGCCGTATTACGGCAGTTGCCCGCTCGTGAAAATCTTGCCGTATATCGACCAAACGGAGCTTCACGAGCGGATCGACCACAAGGAATACTTCGGTCTCGCACACGGCTACGGCCCTCCCGACTCCTTCACGGCCCATAACCGAGAGTTCATGAAACTTACGATTCCACTGTACCAATGTCCCTCCGACAGAAGCCTGCCGGGCAGTTGTCATTATCGCGCAAATCTAGGAACAGGAGCGGAATGCTATACCTCGCCACGAATTGGTGTCTGCCATGACCCGAAGAGTGGCAATGGAGCGTTTTCGCAAGTGCTGGCTCTGGGGCCACGCGACTTCACCGATGGACTCTCGAACACAGCTGTCTATAGCGAACGAGTCATCGGGGATGGCGACGACGCGCGGTTTGATCCCTGGCGCGACTACAGCCAAGTGGTCGACCCGTGGCCGCATTGTACCGCCGAACAACTCGCCTCGACGTGCCAAGGGATTGCGGGGATCGCACCCCGGCATGCCTCGTTCGCGGGCTATACGTGGTTTTACGCCACCAAAGCCCAGACCGCCTACGACCACATCCTCCCCCCGAACTCCCCCATCCCCGACTGCGCACATGACGATGAAATCACTGTCGGTGCGACGAACTCCGCCATCGCCGCCCGCAGCCAACACCCCGGGATTGTCAACGTGGTCCTCGGCGATGGCTCCGTCCGCAGCATCTCCAGTTCCATCGACCTGAACCTCTGGCACCAACTCGGTTCCCGCAACGGGAAGGATTGAAACCGATCCAGCGGGGGAGCCCCCAATCATGTATGCGATCGGCGGCAACTCCTGATGCTCCATCAGCCAGGCCCTCGGCGAATGGGTCACTCTGCACGCGCGTATTTGGTGGTATGCCTACCGAAGTGAACGTCGTCACTGAACTCGATCGAGCGCCTCTGCTGGCACCTCCGCGACGGGATCACCGGCAGTGACCAGTCATGCACAATCGAGTCGTTGATCGCGGCATCCCTGCGTTGGTTGAAACACCGAATGCACGCGACCGAAAGAGAGTTCGACAAAGCCAGCTCGCTCTCAGATGCCCTGATGCTGGGGACAGGCGTTCGCTGTTCTCCCATCCTGCCGGTCGCTATCGTCTCGATCAGGACATTTCGGTCACCGAAATTCGGGTACACCAGCGAGACCAACTCCATGATTCGAACGGCACAAGCTCTGTCATTCCTCGTGTCTAGCCTGGCCTTCTTGATTCACAGTGAGTCAGCGGAGCCGGTCCAGAAGTTCGCATTCCAGCCAGGGGACCACGTTTGCCTGATCGGCAACACGATGGCCGAACGGTTGCAGCATGACGGGCAGTTCGAGGCCGTCTTTCAGACGCATTTCCGAGAGCAGAAGCTGTCGTTCCGGAACCTCGGGTTCTCGGGCGATGAACTCAATCTGCGGCTGCGGTCCCAGGATTTTGGGACGCCCGATTCGTGGCTGACGAAGTGCGAAGCCGACGTGGTGCTGGCGTTCTTTGGGTACAACGAAAGCTGGAAGGGCGAGGCCGGGCTGGATGGGTTCAAGGCGGACCTTGATGGGTTCGTGAAACACACGCTCGGGCAGAAGTACAACGGCGAGAACGCCCCGCGCCTGGTGCTAGTCACACCCTCCAAGATCGCCGATCAGTACGAACATCCGGTCTTTGGAGTCACTCAGGCGACGGCTCTGGAGGCTGCCCGCAATGCCCAGATCAATGCCCGCATTGCAGCCTATGCCAAGGTGATGGTCGAGGTGGCCACAGCCAACGAAATTTCGATCGTTGATCTTTCGCAGAAGCCATTGGTCTCGACGATCAATGGGTTGCATTCGGTGGGGAGCGCTCACCAGCAACTGGCCCGTGACATCATCGGCCTGCTGGCCACTCCCGTGAAGACGTTCGTCAATCCGAATGCACCGCAGACCGCCGACAAGCCGCTTGACTCTAAGTTGATCGAGGCGATCGCCGACAAAGACCTGCATTGGTTCAACCGCTACCGCACGACCGATGGCTTCTCGATCTTTGGCGGCCGCGCTGACCTCGTCTTCGAACCCGAGAAGCAGACCAACCGCGTAGTCGCACAGCGCGAGATGCTGATCCTCGATCAGATGACCGCTCTCCGCGATGAGCGGATCTGGTCGATCGCTCAAGGGAAGGGGGACATCGCTGTCGATGACACTAAGACCGACCCGTTCATCCCGGTGATCTCCAACAAGCTGGGCGAGGGGCCAAATGGCACGCACCTGTTCCTGGATGGAGATCAGGAAGCGATCTCGAAGATGACTGTTCATCCCGGCATGGAGATCGGTCTCTTCGCCGGTGAAAAGCAGTTTCCCGAACTCGTGAACCCGGTCCAGATGGCTGTGGACCCGAAGGGCCGGGTGTGGGTCGCGTGCTGGCCGATGTACACGCATTGGAAGCCGAAAGATCCGATGAATGACAAGCTGTTGATCTTGGAAGACAACGATGGGGATGGCAAAGCCGACAAGTGCATCACGTTTGCGGGTGACCTGCACAACCCGACCGGGTTCGAGTTCTACGGCGGTGGTGTGCTCGTTGCGAACGCGCCCGATCTGCTGTTCCTCAAAGACACAGATGGCGACGATGTGGCCGATGTGAAGGTCCGCGTTCTCAACGGCCTCGACTCCGCCG
>JANOKO010001000.1:0-1577 GCA_031419335.1 Planctomycetota bacterium | reverse complement strand
CAGGCTGTCGGTGATGACCAAATCATAAGTGGCAAGTTCCGAGGTCTTTCCGTCCGGAGGGTCGAGCTTGATGGCTGGCTGTCCCTTGAGGGCGTGTCGAAATGCGGCGAGTGATTCGGGGCAGAAGACCTGCAAGTCGCGTCCCACGGGCAGTTCGATCCAGGCCGAGTTGTCGATGGCCAAGGCGTCGAAATCCGAGGGGGTCAGCTCGGCCTGGAGTTGCAGCTCCGTGTCGGAATCGAGCGTGAACACCAGGCGCTGGGACTCGCCGGGGTTGAGGACCACCCGCTCCTCGCCCACCATGACCGGCTGGCCGTTGACCCTCTTGGAGAGTCGCAACTGGCCATTGCCAGAGGCTTCGGCACTGCATTCGACGCGGACGAATACTTCCCATGCGTCCGACCCAGAGCGGGTGGCATTCAGCGAAGTGATGCCAATGTTTCCGCCGCTCGATTTCACACGAAAATAGTCCACCACGAATGGTAGCTCAAAGTCGACAATCGCTTGCTGCTCCCCGGTGACCGGATTGGGCCGCGTCGGAACGTTGCCGTCGGAGTACAGGCGGATGCTGGGGATGTCGACCAGCTTGGACTGACCGCGTGCCAGTGCGAGTGCGTCCTCCAGCCGCGATGGCACATCGATGACCTCGATCTGCTCAAGAGCCTGCTTCAGTTCGGTCTTGTTGTTGGTGAGTTGGGTCAGTCGCTGGGCGGTGTTGTGAACCTCGATCAGCATCAACCGCTGATCGGGCAACATGTTGTCGATGATGGGACGTACCTGCTCCTTGGCCAACTCCAGCCGGGTCTTTTGGGTCTTCGAGTCGATCGCTCCCATGCTGGCCGAGCAATCAATCAGGATCGGCAGGTTCTTCGACAGACTGTCCCGCCCGCGAATAAATGGCTGGGCTGCGGCGAGAGCGAGCAGGGTCAGCAACAGCAACTGGAGCCACAGTAGCAGGTTGCGTTTGAATTTCTGAAACGGGGCGTTGACCCGCTGATCGGCGATGACCTGCTGCCACAGCAGCAGCGACGGGATTTCCTGTCGTGAGCGTTTGAGCTTGAGGAAGTACATCACCACCACTGGGATTAATAGCAGCAGCAGTAACGCATTGAGCGGCGCTGTGAATCCAGGCAGCCAGTTCATGAATTCGCCTTGGGACAGCAGTATGAGAGGGTTGGCGAACAGTGTACCGTAGGCCGGGGAGTGGCGGTACAGATCGCGGTGACTGACGAGTCCGTATCGATGTACGCTCGGGGGGCAATCGTTGCTGGAGAATTCCGCGACTGAGGTGTGTGCATCACAAAAGTTGTCCGAGGAAGGATTGACCACAGCGGCACGGAGACACGGAGAAAACCAGGTTCAGCACGCATCGCCGACGCTTCTATGATTCCGGAGAAGCAAGCCAGTTAGAGGCGGACCCGACCTTCAACAACGCACGGGAGACACGTTCAGGGTCTGCCTCGGAGACCATTCTCTGCTTGTCTGTGCGGTGAATACCGGCCTGTTGTTGTGACGCACACATACGACTCAGGTGTCGCGTGGAACATTCACGAGTGGTCCGTCAAGGCTTGATTTAG
>JANOKO010000999.1:0-3651 GCA_031419335.1 Planctomycetota bacterium | reverse complement strand
GCCAAGCTCGTCTTCGCCGCAGTGCGGAGCGAGACACGTCTCGAAAAAATCTGGGCCGATGGGGGCTACACCGGACAGTTGATCGGGTCCACCCAGAAGATCATTGGATGCTCCGCTAGTTCGTCACTGGTTTCCGATTTTTCCGATACCACCAAGAGCCAAAAATGCTAAGACCGACTACATTGAGCGCCAAAATCAACCAAAGGTGGTGAGATGGTGAGTACCGATTGGCATGAGCCAAGATATCCGCCTTTGGACTCGCCCAATCCCCATCCCAAACGTAACTCAGGTGTGATGCCCCATCAACTTGAATACGGCACATGTCCGGAATCTTGAGATCGAACCAATAATCATTGGGGCGGATCGTACCGCCGACATCGAAAAAGGAGACTGTCGTATCAGCTTCCTCCCGGTAAACTGCCTTGCTCTCAAAAGTTATATCCCTTTCGGTTCTCCAGCCCTTATAGGTCGTGATAGCACTGGGAGGTGTTTGTGTAGCAATGGTCATTGTGATGGCAGTACGGACACTAGAGACCTTGCCGGCGGGCCAAGTGGACGATCCAGTAGTATCCCAATCTCGAATACGTTTGCCATGGTGAAAGTGTTCTGGATTCTGGCTCAGTATGATTTTCAAGGGCAGGCGAGTCGTAGAATCCGCATCAATTTCAATGTTTCCGAACTCGGAATCCGATTTAATCAAAAGCCGATTGCCGCTTATGACCTGAATAGTAGGATTCGGCAGATATCCTTTCGGCGAATAAACCGACTTTCCAAACAAGATGCCAAAGCACGGTAACTCTACATTGCCATCCGTCGGCCACATCTCATCAAAACGCTTTGACTGTCCGGATATCTTCTCGCTAAGAAGAATTGCTGAGAATCCACTGCCAGAGAGAACTGGGACAGCGTTGTCAGTAAAGCTGTTTACGGTAATTGCAGACCTGTTTCGGTAAACGATGTTGAGGTGAGAATCAAATCCAAGGCGGCCGTGTACTGGACGAACAATCTCAGTTCCCCAAGTCTTACCCTGATGAATTACCTTGGCGTCGGTAACAAAAGTCTCAGGCTCGGCGGTCAGCGGACTCTTCCACAATTCTTCTGTGTGAAGATTTACCCTGACTGAGTCAAACACATTAAACGCACTATCAAGGTCGGGGGACTCCGATTGAGAGAGTGCATTGCGTCCGGATGCAAAAAGCGATATTCCGGCAACACAGAACAAGAACAGGTTTCGCAAACGAGAATGATTCATTTGATTAGCGCCCTCTGTTTCGGTTTCCACTGCTTTCGTTGTTACCAGCAATTCTTGACGGAACGGTACGACAACAACAGCCGAGTGGGCTGTTATTGTCGTACGTTGATCCACGAAATGGCATGCGGGGTGATTGCTAGCACAGCCTATTGCACAGAAGTGCAGTCGGGACTTCCTGCGTTGTCGTTCTGAGCCTTGCAAAGGCCGATATCGTCGCAGTTGGTCGCCTGCCCTCCCATTGCATCGACGCAATTGATAATGCCCCAAGTCTTTGCCGTGGAACACTTCGAATAGGTGGACGTGCATGGATTGGACGCCCTTCTTGGCGGACATGTGGGAGTGGAGTCAGTTGAGCTTGTGCAGTTTCCAAGAGAGCCTGCTCGGAAGTCCACCATCTTGGAGTATGGCATGGCCCCTGAAGCGATTGCTCCAAACACAATCAAACTTGCCAACGAATTCGGGATCATCTGTTTTCCCTGATCTTTTCGACCGAGAGGAGAAGTTGTCCAGAAGCAGCTGCTAACTGTTTTACTTTATCACGATTCACCGGGGAATGTCAACGGCTCGGGAGATTTTTTACAGGGCTATCGCCTAGTCCAGTTTGACTGCCGTGTGCCAGGCAAGGGCGAATCCTCGCTGAAGTGCTGTCTCGTCTGCTGGACGCTCCATCCGCCTCGCAGAATTGAGTATCATACGTCCTCTGCTTCCCTGGCCGTGTCTTCCAAGGCATCTCATGTCCCATTGTCTTGTCACCGGCGGTTCCGGATTCATCGGTAGCCATCTCACCGAGAGGCTGCTCGCTCAAGGACATGAGGTCACGGTTCTCGACAATCTGTCGACTGGACGTGCTGCCAACCTCGAAGCCGTCGAGGACCATCCTCGGTTGCGGCTCATCCGCGGTTCAATCACCGACCAAATCGCGCTGACCGAAGCGATGCGCGGGACCGATACGATCTATCACATGGCGGCTGCGGTCGGGGTCAAGCTGGTCGCGGACAATCCGGTGCTGACGATCGAGACGAACATTTATCCGACGGAGTTCTTGCTTCGATTGGCAGTGCAGGGCGGTCAGCGGGTCTACTTGGCCAGTACGAGCGAGGTCTATGGCAAGAACCCCAAGGAGGTATGGAACGAGGAGGACGATCTCGTCTTTGGCCCGACCTCGAAACCGCGCTGGGCCTACGGGGCTTCGAAAGCCATTGATGAGTTTCTGGCCTTGGCCTACCACAAAATGTACGGTCTGAAGGTCGTCTGTGGACGGTTCTTCAATGTCGTGGGGCCGAGGCAAGTCGGAAACTACGGCATGGTCGTCCCGCGATTTGTCGATCAAGCACTCCGCGGTGGTCCAGTCGTGGTCTACGACGACGGCTCACAGGTCCGCTGCTTCGCCCATGTCCAAGAAGTCGTCGACTGCGTTATCCAGCTCACCAACACCCCCGCAGCTGAGGGCCGCATCTTCAACATTGGCAGCGACCAAGCGGTCAGCGTGTTGCAACTGGCGAAGACGGTGATTGAGAAGGTCAACCCCCGAGTGCCCATCGAGTTCATGCCTTACGTCCAAGCGTACGGCGACAACTTCGAAGATGTGCAGCGGCGGGTGCCGTGTGTCGATCGCTTGTACAATACAACCGGCCACAAACCGGGGATGAAGCTCTCGCAGATTCTGGATGATGTGATTGCATGGAAGCGGCTCGAGCAGACAGGGCCGTAACGCCTCTCAGCTGTTCGCTCAATCTCTGCTGAATCGACCGCAGGACCAGGAGTTGAACATGCAGGACATGGATCAGCAGATCATGCGGTTCTATGAGGCGTTCTCATTTTTGATCTCGTTTGCCTCTCTTGTGATGTTCGCTGTCGCAGTGATGGCTGGCATCATGGCTGGCCGTTCGTCCACGGAAAAAACGTTGATCTGCATCGGTGCGGCGCTGCAAGGGGTCAGCGTGGTTGTCTCGCTGGGATTTACGGTACTCCAACGTGTCAGTCCCGATCCGCCCCTCAATCAGATATTCTTCCTCGTCTACGGCGTCTCGCATTTGGTCTCGTTTGCGGGAACCGCAATGGGACTCTGGGGGGCCATCACACTCGTGCGGCGGGCCAACCACCTCGAGTTGCTGTTGCAAGAAGAGTCCGACGAACGTTGATCCCGCTGGGCCATTGTCCCGATCCACTCGTCTCAAGCCCAGAGCCCCCTATGGACGAACAATTCATCAAACTGTCACAGGTGGTTGGATCTCTCATTTCGTTTGCCGCCGTGGGTGTGTTCACGATAGGCATGATATCCCAGAACTGTCCGGCTAACTTTCAGCGGTCGCATTGGACGTGAGGTAAATAGCACAGCTTTCGATGTCTCGATTTTCGCACGATTTCAATTCGGACGACCGTTCGCCACTCTGATTTGT
>JANOKO010000998.1:0-2156 GCA_031419335.1 Planctomycetota bacterium | reverse complement strand
CACTGACGACGGCCTTCGTGTGTACGGTCCACGGCGATGTGTGGCGCGTCTCCGGCATAGATGGAGAGCTGCGGGAGCTGACCTGGAAGCGCTACGCGACCGGGCTGTTCCAGCCGCTGGGACTCAAGGTATTTAACAATGAGGTGTACGTTCTCGGGCGGGATCAGATCACGCGGCTGCGCGATCGCGATGGGAACGGCGAGGCGGACGACTACGAGTGCTTCACGAACCAGTACGACACGTCCTCTGGTGGGCACGACTATGTGACGTGTCTTGAAGCTGACAAAGAGGGGCGGTTCTACTTCCTGCATGCCAAGCAGAGTGCCGTCCGCACATCGCCGGATGGCCAGTCGATCGAGGTCATCGGCACCGGCCTGCGTAACCCGAACGGCATGGGCCTCGGTCCAAACGGCCAGCTCTCCGCCTCGCCTCAAGAAGGGGAATGGACCCCGGCCACCGGGATCTTCGACATCCAGCCCGGCGACCACTTCGGCTACCCCGGTCCCCTGCCCCCCCACAAACTCGAACAGCCGCTGATCGCTCTGCATGACCCGCTGAAGACGGTCGGCGTCGAGGCCCCGTTCACCTACATCCCGCGCCGCATTGACAACTCCAGCGGCGGCGAAGTGTGGGTCGACAGCGACCAGTGGGGCCTGCCGCGCGGGACGATGCTGCACTTTTCGTACGGTCAATGCACGATGCTACAGGTGCTGCAAGAGCGAGTCTCGGGACCGAATGGCGACTCGGTCCTGCAAGGCGGCACCGTGGCGTTCCCGTTCGTGTTCGACTCTGGTGTCTGTCGCGGCAAGTTCAGCCCGCACGATGGCCAGCTGTATGTCACCGGTCTGCGCGGGTGGACGACCGCTGCGACGCAAGACGGGTGCCTGCACCGCGTGCGGCATACGAAGTCGAACCCAACGTACCTGCCGGATTCGATCAAGACCTACCAGAACGGGCTGGCGGTCCACTTTCCGGGGTTTCTCGGCAACGACATCGAGGACCACACGAACTATCACGTCGAAGCCTGGAATTACAAATACTCGCAGGTGTACGGGTCTGCCGACTACAAGCTCTCAAACCCGAACGAGCCGGGGCGCGATGAACTCGTGGTGAAGTCGGCGACCAAGCTCGACCGCCAAACCATGTTCCTCGAAATCGACGGACTCCAACCGTGTTGCCAACTCACCATCCGCTTCAATCTGCACCTGGAAGTGAAAGAACAACCGACGCGCGGCACGATCGCCTACACGCTGCATCGCATCCCCGAGACGCTGATCCCTGACACTCAGATCGTGCGGCGGATCGCTCCGGGAACACTTCCGAAGGAGGTGCTGGCCCAATTGCGACCAGGGTTAAAGGAAGTGCTTTACCTCGGAAAGGCCACTGATAGCCGCGTGGTTCGCATGGGGGCGACTTCTCATCCGCCCTACACCCCCGCGTCCCCGTGGCTCCCGCTGGGACTCACCGCGTATCGCAAGGAGGGGTGGCTGAAGGTGCCCGAGCGCGGAGTCTATCACTTCCGCATGCTGACGAACGGGCATGGCCAGATCCGGATCAACGGGCACCAGGTGACTGACAACTTGAACGTCTTGCCCGCTTCAGATGTGGGCGAGGTCGAACTCCATGCGGGATACAACGCGATCGTGATCGAATCTGGCGATCCGGTTCTCTCCAAGCAGAAACAAGGCATCGGTCACCAGATGCGCGTACTCTGGTCGGGGCCGGACTTCGCCGAGGAATCACTCCCGCCCACGGCGCTGTTCCATCTGCCTGACCAGCAGCTGTTGACCCGCGAACTGGTCCACGAGGGCCGCGAGCTGATCGAGACGCTGAAGTGTGCGCGCTGTCATGCGGCACCGGAGGGTGTCCATTCGAAGGACGCTGCGCGATGGAACTCCCCGGAGACCGCCGCTCCGAGTCTCAAGAGCCTCACATCCAGGCTTCACTCCGACTGGGTACGCGACCATCTGCTGGCCGAGACTCCCCAAGTCGATGACGCGTCGTCCGACTGGTCGGCCACACGTCGCAGCATGCCTCAGCTGTTTGATGCCCAGCGAGCCGGGGATCAGCAAGCGGTCGCCGACCTTGTGGCGTATCTGGGCGAAGGCGTCGATACAGCGACGGTGAAACCGGTTGTGGTTCCGGATGCCGCATTG
>JANOKO010000997.1:0-4993 GCA_031419335.1 Planctomycetota bacterium | reverse complement strand
CCCCGAGGTCGACCTGTTCACGGCCGATGAACTCCGTGAGAGCGAAAAGGACCAGGCCGAGAACCTGATGATCGTCGACCTGTTACGGAACGATCTGTCGCGGGTCTGCCGACCGGGATCGATCCGCGTGCCTCAGTTGTGTCAGGTCGAGAATTACGAAACGGTGCAGCACCTGGTGTCTGTGGTACAGGGACAACTCCAGCCGGGCCACGATGCGTGGAGCTTACTACGAGCCACGTTCCCTGGTGGGTCGATCACCGGTGCCCCGAAGGTGCGAGCGATGGAGATTATCGCCGAACTGGAGCAGGTGGCGCGAGGTCCGTACTGCGGGTCGCTGTTCTATGTCGGGTTCGATGGCCGCTGCGACAGCAGCATCCTGATTCGGACGTTCGTGGTTCGACGGGGCTGGGTGCAGTGCTCCGTCGGCGGCGGCATCACCGTGCAGTCCGACCCCGAGGCAGAGTACCACGAGACCCTCCACAAGGCCGCCGGGATGCTCCGCGTCTGGGAGGAGTTGCCGTGATTTGCTGCCAATGTCTTGTCGACGCGGATGGCTTGACCACGGAGACACGGAGGCACGGAGAAGGGTCTTCCTCGGAGTCTTCGTGCATCCCCAATCCGTCAAAGGCATCGGCTTCACGCTCGACGGTGTCCCTCCGCTGGCATTTCGTCCACTTCTCCTTGCCTCCGTGCCTCCGTGGTGAAATCCCCACCCTTCCTAGGCAGGAGGACCGCCCGTGATCCTCCTGCTCGACAACTACGACAGCTTCGTCCACAACCTGGCCCGCTACTTCGAAGAGCTGGGGACTGAGACGCTCGTGATCCGCAACGATGTGACTTCCGTGGAGGCCATTCGCCGCATGAAGCCGCAAGCGATCGTTCTCTCACCCGGTCCATGCACCCCGCACGAGGCTGGCATCACGCTCGATGTCCTCCGCGAACTGAGTGGCCAGATTCCGATTCTCGGTGTCTGCCTCGGCCATCAAGCCATCGGCGTGGCATTCGGGGCAACTCTCGTGCGTGCCGCACGGCCCATGCACGGTCGGACCTCGCTCGTGTTGCATACCGGCCAGGGGCTGTTCGCGGGACTCCCTCAACCGCTGCGGGCGATGCGTTACCACTCACTCGTGGTCGAACAAGTTCGCTCCCCATTGCGCGTGACCGCCCAGACTGATGACGGGGTGGTCATGGGTCTGGAGCACGAACAACTCCCGATTTGGGGAGTTCAGTTTCACCCGGAATCGATACTGACTGTGGGAGGGCACAAGTTGTTGGAGAACTTTCTGGACTTCGCGGGGGTGCCTCACCGGCCTCACGCATTCGCGGAATATCGACCGCCAGAGTCAGCGACCGATGATTTCTACCAACGGGCGATCAGCCCGGATGCAACAGCTCAACCGTAGAATCCTCAGATTGCACTCAATCTGCAACGTCCCCATGACCGATACTTGACTCAGGGGGTTCTACACCCTGCGTGATTCCATTGCGCACGGACGTTACCGACGGGAGGCAGGGATGGCCTACCACATCTTTCTTGATCTTGTTCAAACGATTCGGCAGAGCCCCATCCGGGCGGCTTCTGCGGCTGTACTTCTCATCACGACGACCGTCTACGTCTGCACCGGGCATGCTCCCTACCGCGTGGCAGAGATTGGGGATTCCGCCCCTGCTGGCGAAGTCATCGACCTGACTGCGGATCATGAATGGAGTGATGTAATCGAGCAGGTCTCCACCGATGCCGACGAGGCTCCGGCGATCACCACTTTCGCGGGGGGACGCGAACGGTACATCGATGCTCACCTGACTCACGCTGACGCTGTGGAGGACGAGCGCATGGCAGCACTTCGTACACATGTGGAACATGTTTCCGGCCAGGCAGACCGACGCCCCGTGAGTGAGGCACCCGTCTGGCTCATCGGCATACTCAGTAACGAGTGATTTCAGTGTACTTGTGGCGTTTTGTTCTTGAAGAGCGGATGGATGTGCGATGTACGAGCGATACTGGCATCTCGACCGTCCCGCCTTCGAAAGCGATTTCGATTCCGAGTTCTATTACCCCGCCCGCTCGCACCAGGGGGCATTGCTCAAGCTGCGGTTTGCCCTGGAACACCGGAAGGGGATCGCTCTCCTGGTGGGCGATCATGGAGTCGGCAAGACCTACCTGACACATGTGTTGGAACAGGAACTGGACAGTCCGCACCGGCCGTTTTTGAGGTTGGTGTTTCCTCAGTTGTCCCCGGCTGACATGTTGAGCTATCTGGCGATGCGATTGGGTGCCTCTCCCGGACCGGGTGTCCAGCGCGGGAGCCCAGACCAGATTCTACGGAGTCTGGAGTGCTGTCTGGAGGGGATGGCCAGCGCCGGACAGCGGAAGGTACTCGTACTCGATGATGCTCATCTGCTGCAGCCTCAGCACTTTGAGACGCTGCAACTGCTGATGAGCCTCCAGCAGCATGCGGGGAACGTGCTGGCTCTGGTGTTGCTGGGACGACCGGAACTGTTGACCCGCGTGGAGCGAGTGCCCGGACTCGACCAACGTGTGGCAGTCCGCATGGCCATTGATCCGTTGACCGCTGATGAGACCGGACAGTACATCGAGCATCGTCTCCGCATCGCTGGCGGTGGTCTGTCGATGTACCGGGACGATGCGTATCGGGTGTTCTGGGAAATCTCCCAAGGTGTGCCCCGCCGGATGAATCAGTTGTGCGATCTATCGCTACTCGTCGGGTATGCCGACGGGTTGAGTGAGTTGACTAGTATCGAGGTCGAGGCCGCCGCGGAAGAGGTCATGGCGGTTTCACTGGATTGAGGACGGGTTGTGTCACTCAGCGTCGAGTTTCCAGGAAGTACGTTCGGTCACGTTACTGGACGACCTTGACGGGGGACTCCGCAAAAATGGTGTCCGGTTCGCAAATCCGCACGATGTAGTTCCCCGGCAGTTTCGGGATCTCCAGCTTTCCCCGGTAGGGTCGGCCTTCCGGGCCAATTTTGGCCGATTTGTCCCAGACCATCAGTGAATGACTCATGATGATATCCTCCCCATCGTCTAGCCTGTGGCGCACCTCGACCACGATCAGGACGCGTGGGGACACAACATCCGCAGCTGCGATCCATTCGAAATTGAGCGGACCGCCTGAACAGACATAGGGCTGAGTCTGCGCGGGTTTCTGGTCAGTGCGGATGGTGTGCAGCGTCAATGTGTGCAGCGACGAGTCGATCGGAGCCAGTTTGGTAAACGTCCCCATTTCCGGTGGTTCGTGTGTCCTCGGTTCGGGGGACGCGCTGGGGCAACCTGGCAGGAGTAACACGAACGCTAGAAGTAATGTGTGAAGTCGCATGTTTGAACTCGGGAGTCTGTTACGGACGAACGAAGGGATTCCTCACATGCTTGACGGAATTGTCTTCGAGATCGATCAGCTGCAGAGTGTGCCATTTGGGTGTATTCCGTGGTAATGGTGGTGATGGTTGCATTTGTGGTGGCCACGGGTCAACACTCCACTCAGCAGGACTGCCATCCGCGTTGGTTTGAGTCAATGAGATCGCCCAATCCCCGAAAGGTGCTGGACCGGAGTTCGTATCTTTTATCTCTTCGACATGGCCTTCCCAATTGAGAAACTTCAGTCGAATGGGGCTCCAGAATTTCCCAGCGATTCCAGAGCATACATACGGTCCCTGGCTCTTGTAGATTTTCACCAGGCCTGTCGCGGGGACATAAATTCCCCAATCCGCGGCATCGAGGAATCCGGGTAGCACCAGCAGTAACACCACCACACGCCACACCACCTTCGAATCAGCGTTCATCTGGCATTCTCCAACAACAGACACCTGGAACAGACCTGCGATGGAGGAATTCCATCGCAGGAGATCAGAACTCGGAAACCACTTCTTGACCGTCACGGGATCCCAAGGCTGTCCAAATGCCTTGGTCGATCGCATTCGCAATGAACCGCACATGGCCATCCGCGAATAAGGCATTCACTCCCCCACCGTGCAGACTCGTGGGGCTGTAGACGCCGGTTACGACCGCACTGTTATTGAGGCAACTATTCTTCCCGGGGGTGATCGCATGGTTGTAGAGCGTCTGGCTCGCTTGTCCGGCGACCCATTGTCCTTTCATCGTCTCTCCCGCAAAAAAGGGAGTGGACTCTCCTTTGTACTGGACATAGATCGGCGGATTCTTTTGACAACGCTCCCTCATCACTGGTGTGGAGCCGCTCCCCGGTGAAATCTCCCAGGCGACTCTTAACAGCGATGGGGCCGTCGATTTCGATCCCACCAGCCATTCTGTGACGGCGACCGTTTGTGATGTGCCATCGCGAAGATTGGCCAGCGTGAGTGGACCGGTCTTTTGGCCATAGCACTCAGGCAGGTGTGACTGGAAATATCCATCAAACCGGGATGTCAAATAGTCTGAACTGTAATTGCCACAGTAATTCGACTTCCCATAGGTGTCTTCGAATGTCGCAGGATCACTCGGGCACATGTACAAGGGAACTCGCAGGGGCCGGATGGGGGAGAAATCGTAGTGGACCTGCACGTTGAACTGATTGTGAATCGTCTGCTCACCCACGTACGGCAGAAGCACCACCAGAAAACTATACGAATGTGGGTATGTCCCATACGGAGCCAAGACTTTCGTCGACGATTCGTACGAACTTAATCCATTCCCGATTTGGCGGAGATTGGAGACGCATTGCGATCGACGAGCCAGCTCTCGCGAATGTTGCACAGCCGGAAGTAACAATCCGAACAACAGCGCGAGGATCGCGATGACGACCAACACTTCTTGAGTCGTGATCCCCCGACGCGGGAATGCGGCACAACCCGAATGTCTCGTTTGTCTCATCACCATTTCACACCCCGTACCGGCCTCAGCCGAGATGACTCAATCAACGCATCCTACACACACACACACACCTTACGTCAATCCACTCGGTGACCTGTTGGTGTGCTGGTGTGATGCACGCACACTTCCGTCCGTCGCGGAGTCGAA
>JANOKO010000996.1:0-1786 GCA_031419335.1 Planctomycetota bacterium | reverse complement strand
AGCCTTCGAGGGAACCAATCCCCGCAATCCGACTGCAGCGGAGGGGTCTTCGACAGCCCAGGATGACGCCGTGGCCAACAACACGCAGAGGGCACCGCCTTTGAACCAGCGTGCCGCTTGCCGAGATCGTCGTTCGTGTTTCTGAACCATGTTTCCCCAACTCCCTTCAAAAAGGCTGAATCCGTCCCCACCGGAAAGGCCACCTGCGATTGAGTATCGCCTGCCTGACTGGCGGAACCTGCGACCGGACCCGCTGGGCTGTTGTGCTTGCCCGACTCCTGTGCCAAGGGGCCGTCTCACAAGGATTGTCCAGCAGGTCGTGCTCGTTGAACACATCCTACGGAGACTGTGCAAGCTATTCAAACTCTACAATCGATAAAGTCCCGGAAATCGGCATTTCCTCACATTTGAGGCAACTTCTCTTTGTATGACTTACTGACGAAAGTCGCTGCCACATCAAAGCGTGTGCATCAGAAAAGTAGGACTAGTGTTCCGTCAAGGCAAGATTTTGGGGGCCGCCTCCCTTGGGAGGGCGAGGCTCCCGCCGAGCCGCGACTGCGAATCGACGCTTCCCCTGGCTCGCGGCTCAGCAGGAGCTTCGCCCTCCCGGGCGGGCCTGGGTCAAACCCAAAATCAAGAGTTGACGGAGCACTAGATTTCCGTCGGGGGCCTCAGCTGGGGGAGGACCAGCCTGGGACGCCGCGGTCTGTGACGTTTTTCTCACCCAAACAACCGCTTCTGGTTGTCGAGATGCCAATGACTTGAATGCCTGCTGGCTTTCGTGATGCACACACGTTGCATCATTGCATCACCAATTGGCGAATCGGCGTTGCCTTGCTGCTCCGTTTTGAGGTAGAAGACAGTTCTCGGAACCCGTGGTTTCGAGAGCAATGCAACCACACCTTAACGGAATGGAGTCCGTCTGATGGCCCACACCGTCGCCGAATTGGCTGATATGATTCACGGAGAAGTCATCGGAGACGGAACCGTCCTGATTGACGATGTTGCAGCTCTGGATTGCGTGACCGCACAGACTGTGACCTATATTGAACACGTCCGGCGACTCAAGCGGCTGGAGGGCCAGACTCCGGGGGCCTTGATTATTCCTCGGGATGCGATTGCACTTGCACAACATGCTGTGTCAGCGCCCTTGGTCGTAGTTGCCGATCCGCAGGGCGCATTCATTGAGCTGATGTTGCACTTTCGGCCTGCACCTGCCCGTGAATCACTTGGTATTTCGCCACAGGCACACATTCATCCCAGCGCCCGGATCGGTCCGGGCACCAATGTTCACGCCTCTGCGGTGATTGGAGCGGGCGTCACCCTCGGCTCTGGGTGTGACATTCACGCCGGAGTTGTCATCGGCAGTCATTGCCGGATCGGCGACAAAGTGACGCTGCACCCCAATGCAGTTCTGTATCCCGGAATGCAGTTGGGTTCCAGAGTCATCGTCCATGCCAATGCGGTCATCGGTGCAGATGGGTTTGGCTATCGTTTCCAACAGGGGCAATTCATTCGTATTCCTCATACAGGGACGGTGGTGATCGAGGACGATGTGGAGATCGGGGCCTGTACGACGATTGACCGCGCGATGGTGGGCGAAACGTTGATTGGTCGCGGGACGAAGATCGACAACTTGGTGATGATTGGACACAACTGCCGCATTGGAAAACACAACGCCTTGGCGTCCCAGGTGGGGTTCGCCGGATCAGTTGTCACGGGTGACTTCGTTCGCAGCGCGGGGCAGGTCGGTGTCGCGGACCACATTCGCATTGGAGAGCAGGTG
>JANOKO010000995.1:0-1249 GCA_031419335.1 Planctomycetota bacterium | reverse complement strand
CCCGGAGGGATGGCAGAGATGTGAGCGGCAAGGCGCTAGCCGCCGGTTCTTCTCAGCGTCCACCTGCCAGAACCCGCAGCTAGCGCCTTGAGGATCACATCTCGATCCCCACAATGCGTCATTCCAGACCGCACGAAGACTCCATTCGTACAGGTCAGTCGATCTCCGCCCAGTCTCAGACTGGCGGAATCGGGACCAATCTTCCCAGAATTCTCGATCTCGGAGATTCCGCCACAGATCAACGGATTGGGCCAGTCCAGCGGATCACGGCCAACGACCCTCTCTTCAGGCCGGTCGAGTGGCGACCTACTGCCCGGCGTTCCTGGCATGGACTCTTGATGGCGATCAACGACCCTGCGGTTGTCCGCCGGGCTGTGGCGGGTGACCGCGCGGCTCAGGGGGCTCTCGCGCGCGGATCGTTTCCCCGGCTGGTGGCTCTGTGCCAGTCTCGTGTCGGGCAACGGGCCGATGCGGAAGAGATCGCTCAGGAGGCTCTGTTCCGCGCGATGGGAAGCCTCTCTCAGCTCGCCGCTGTTGAGAACTTCGAGGCGTGGCTGCGAGGGATTGCGGTGCATCTGTGCCTCGACTGGCATCGAGGTCGCGGACGGGTGAGTCGCCTGCCACTCGATACGGCTTCACATCGAACCGCTCCTGACCCGGCTCAGCTCGCCGCGACGGCTGACGAGCACGAACAGCTTCGCCAGCGGATTCAGGAGCTTGCCCCGGAGCTGCAAGAGGTGCTCTACCTGCACTACTACGATCAGATGTCTTACGACGAGATGGCCCGTTGGCTGGGCGTGGCCCGGGCGACGGTGAATGAGCGGTTGGCGAAGGCTCGCGGCCTGCTGCGGGTCAGGCTCTCACCGGCTGGAGGGCGAGTCGATGCACGATAGACTTCCCACCGATTGGATCGGTCAGTGGCTCGATGGCGAGCTGAGTCCCGAGGAACGAGCCGTTGCTGAGCGGCGCTTACAGTCTGATCCGGTCACGATGCACGAGTGGGGCGAGGCTCGCGATCTGGACGCTCAATTGTGTGCAGTGCTTTCCGTGCCGACCCTGGATGAGGCTCGGTTCCTGGAGCGGCTTCGCGGATCGTCTCGACACTCGGCCCTCACCCCCAGCCCCTCTCCCCGGTGGGGAGGGGAGCCAGAGGGGCGTACGTCTCCGAACTCCCGTCCGTCGAGACATCCCCTCGTCGCACTTCTTGCGGTGGCGGCCTGTCTGCTGCTAGCGATGGTACTGCTCCTCT
>JANOKO010000994.1:0-1072 GCA_031419335.1 Planctomycetota bacterium | reverse complement strand
CGACTTTTCGGACGCACACACCTCTGGGTCGCGGAGCCACAAGAGGATTGACAGTTGAGCGTCGGCAGCGAGAATCAGGCATCTTCCCATCCCTCCTGTTCCTGCGTCACCCAGACATCCAAAGCGATGTCCGGGCCACCCTGCGATACCGAGTCAGTTGGCTCGCGGGCGAAGCGGAGCTTCGCGGATATGCGGTCCCAAGCCGGAGCTTGGGACCGAGTCGCAAAAGCCTACCGATTCGCAAGTGTCGTGCCACGAAACGTGTCTTGGTGTGCAGATGAAAAATGAACAGGGTTGACTCGTAAATCGAGGCATCCGTCGAGAGCGATAGCACGACTGAGGTGCCGGTAAACGAAGGGGCATGTGCTTAAAAGCACGAACGGCCTGTGCGGAGGGGCACGCTGATGGTCATGCCCTGGCAGGAGTGTGCGTGATGATCGAGCCAAAGAACGCAGGGGAGTCGAGGGCCGGGGGGTGTGCATCACAAAAGTCGGTCGAGCTGAATGTCTGCCCCCTCACCCCACTGGCGACGCGACTTTCGGGGAGGACAGGGCTGTGGGGAGAGGGCCGGGGTGAGGGGTTCAGGGCGTGCGGTGTGGCCCCCTCGCCCCCGCCCTCGCCCCCGCAACAAGTCCACTCCGAAAGCCATGTCGAGCGCGGGGGAGAGGGGGCAGAATCTGGCAGCGACCGACTTTTCTGATGCACACTCGAGGGCCGGGTGCCACAGCCGAGGGCTTTGACCCGTCCGAGTGGAGTCACCCACGGGCCGGAAACCTAGTTCCCCACCCCAATTATGCCCCCTGCACTGGCGACCCGCCGGGGCCACCCTGCCTTCAGCCGCTAAGCGGTGACAGCATATAGCCGTGGGCGAAGCCCACGGACCATTTTCCCGCTTGATTTCCCGCCGCGAAGCGGCGACAGCGAGCCCCCTTTCACCGACACGGTCTCTGACACTCAGCAACGCCACACCGATCCTGCTGTCGCCGCTTCGCGGCTGGGTCGGCTCAGGGATGCGAATTCCGTGGGTTTTCACCCACGGCTACATGCTGCCACCGCTTCGCGGCTCAGAATC
>JANOKO010000993.1:0-2872 GCA_031419335.1 Planctomycetota bacterium | reverse complement strand
AGGGAGAAGGAGAAGGAGAATTCTCCCCCGAAAATTTGCGCAGCAGGCGCACATTTGTGACGTGAGTCGTGTAGTACAGCTGAAGAGGCGAAGTGACGAGAGCTGTTCGTTCGCGAGCAGTCGTTCATCTGCGTTCATCTGCGGCTCACAAAATCCTGGGTTTCTCCATGCCTCCGCGCCTTGTCTCCGTCAGCGGTTTGAGCATTGTGCCTCACGCGAAGCCGCGATGAAGACGGCCAGCCAGAACCCTCCGTGCCTTCGCGTGAGACACTCTGAATTCCGGATTCGACTCACACAGCCGCCTCGTCGGTAGGTGGCCGACCAGCAATCCAACGGTGAATGTTGTGAGCTGCCTACTTTCGGGACGCATGCACGAGTCGGGCTGGGCTGACAGCAAGACTCGCCAGTGGACAACTCCACACGTTATAACATCTCCGGCATGATTATTGTTGCGTCACGATGGCGGGAGTCGGCGATGGAAGGCTTATGGATTCTGCTGGGACTGATCGCCTTGGCGTGGATCTGCATCGGTCCAATCCTTTTTTTTGTCCAGGCGTCCCGCATCAGTCGCTTGTCCGAGCAACTTCAGCGGATGCGTCGTGATCTGGACAAGCTCAAGGGAGCTGGGCACGAACGTCATGCACCAGTTTCAGGGATCGCATCGCCTGTCCCCCTCGCAGAACCCCTCGCTCACCCCGCACGGCCCTCGCCTCAATTCGCAAGCGCAGCAGCAGCGCCGGAAGCGGCTATTACGTTCCTGCAACCACCGGGCGATGCCGTTCCGCCCGTGTCCTCTGTCGAAACTCCCACCACAGCCAGCCAACCCGCACACGACATGGCTGCTCTGTTGCGGCAACGCGTCGAACTCCGACAGTCCGTGGCCCCCAGTCCCTCCGACGTACCCGAACTTGAACCGATTCCCGCTGGTGATGTCAATCTCTCGGGTGAGTTTGCGCCGATCGAGAAACCTGTCCTGGAAGGGGCCAGTGCCTGGGAAGACGAAGCGGTGGGGAGCAGCCTGTTCGCGGACTCCCCCGTCCCGAAATCGAAGAAACACACTTCCGCTTTACTCCCGCAGGAACCGAGTTGGTTCAACGAAATGGACGCCAGCCAGTGGCTCACTTGGATTGGCGCACTGGCGGTGATGATCGGGGCGGGACTCGGGCTCAAGTATGCGATCGAGAATCAATATCTGGGGGAGACCGGGCGGGTGGCCCTCGGAATTCTGAGCGGGGTCGCGACGTTCGTCGGTGCCGCATACGCGATGAAGAAGGATTACCGCGTCCTGGCCGAAGGGCTGGCCGGGGCAGCGATGGGGATTCTGTACTTCTCGCTCTTTGCAGGGTTCCAGTGGTACGAACTGATGCCGCAGTCGGTGGCGTTCGGCGGCATGATCGTGGTCACCGCGGTCGGGTTGTCGTTCGCCGGTGTGTTCAACTCGCTCCCCGCTGCGGTACTCGCCATGATCGGCGGGTTCCTAACGCCGTACATGTTGTCGAAGGGCGGCGGCCATGTCACGACTCTGTTCACCTACATCCTGATTCTCGATCTGGGAGTCCTGGCCCTCGCCACGTTCCGCAGCTGGGGCCAGTTGCACCTGCTGAACTTTGGCGGCACGCTGATCATCTGGATGGGTTGGCTGGCGAATGGGTATCGACCGGAGGAGCTGTGGCTGACGGTGGCGTGGATCACGCTGTTCGCGGTGGTGTTTTCGTTGATGGGGTTGTGGAGGCATGTGATTCGCAAGGAGACCAGCAGCACGCCCGACATGGCCCTGATGCTGCTGACTCCGATCGCGTACTTCGCCGCGCTGTATGGGCTGACGAAGGCAGAGTACTCCAACTGGCACGGGATCATGGCCTTGCTGGTGGCGGCGTATTACCTGGGGCTGGGGTGTTCGCGTTCCTCCGCAATCCGGGGAACAACCAGATCGTGGTCACACTGGTCGGGGTCGGGCTGTCGTTTGTGACGCTGGCGATCCCATTGCAGTTGACCGGTCACTGGATCGTGATCGCCTGGGCGGTCGAGAGTTTGCTGCTGATCGAGATCGGGTTGAGGTATGAGAAGCCGGGGTTTCGTCTGACCGGGTTCGGGTTATTAGCAGTCGTCCAGATGCACATGGTGATGTACGCCGGAGGCACGCTGACCGGGCCGGATGAGTTCACGACCGGCTTTGTGCGACGGCTGTGGGAAGACCCGACGAGCGTGGCCACTGGCAAGTCGGCACTGGGCGGGGTGATCAACGGGCGGTCGCTGAGCTTCCTGGCCAATGCGATCGTGCTGGCGATCCTGGCGTGGGAGTACCGGCGGCGAGAGAAGACCGCGCGCATCGCCGGGGCGGATGAAGCGTGGAAGAAGATCGGCTTCCCAGGCGGCGTTCCCGATGCTGGAAAGGTCACGACGATCCTGATCCCGCTAGTGCCGGTGATGGTACTGGCGATGGGTCTGCTGGAGACGTTCGTGTTCGGTGTCCGTGCCCACTGGTCAGTGGCCACGCATCTGTCGATGCTGCCGATCTGGTTGTCGCTGTTCGCGGTGGCGACGTTGCTCGCCTTTCGCCGCATGGCCGATGTGGGGACGCTGGGGGCGCTGGCCAAGTTTCTGTATGGAGTGGTCGGATGTCTGTTCCTGGTCTTCTTCCTCATGCCGTTCCCGGACTGGGGACCGGTGGATGGCGGGATGTGGGGCTGGTCGATCTTCAACCCGCGCGGGATCGGGTTTCTCACGGCGATCGGAGCCGCGTTGGTCGGTGCGATCCAGTTCTCTCGCAGTGACGCCGAGGACACCGAGGGGCGCTCCATCGCCAGTTCGCTGACTATCGCGGTGCCGCTGGTGCTGCTGGGAATGTGCCTGACCGAGACGTTTGCGTTCG
>JANOKO010000992.1:0-8295 GCA_031419335.1 Planctomycetota bacterium | reverse complement strand
GGCCATTCTTCCAGCACGGTGGTGCCGGGGTAATCGTCTTCCTTAAGCCGCAGCAAACAGAGATGCCCCGCGTGCGAGGACGGGAACCCGCTGACCTCGACATCGTACCGCATGAGGTAATCGGGCTTCGACAGGGCGTTCGTCTTCCCCTCAAAGAACTGCTTCTGCGTGTACCAGCACGGTCCCCATGACAGCACGCAGCCGACGTTCAAGTCCTCACCGAGGATATGCCGCATCATGTCCGCCGGGCCGACCCCTTCAGTCGGGCTGTCGTAGTGGGCACAACCAGCGGCGTGAACGTGGTGGTCGCCGGAGAACCAGTTCCGCTTGGCCGGGTGAATCCAGCGGCGTAGATGGATCGCCAGCCGCTGGTTGACCGCATCGGGCTTCACGTTGAGAGGGAGCGTCTCAACGAGGTACTCCGGCCCGCGCTGGACGTTGACTGTGTATTCCCCCGGCGGCAGCGTGACCGTTTCACCAGTCGCCCGGTAGATCTGGTGATGGAAGAACAGGTCCGGAGCCAGCCGCCGCTTGGTGTGCGGGTAGACTCGCCCGCGCGCGTCTTTGAACGTGAAGGCGGCACTCGTCGGGCTCCCATCGAAGTCGCGGACATCAAGAACGACATCCACGGCGGGCAGGCACTTAAACAGAATCGGCGTCTCGTTGCGGAACCCGAGATCCTGCGTTCCCTGACCGACATCAAACATCAGCGTCGCCTCGCGGTCGCCCTTGTCGCGACTGAAGAGTTGCACCAGCCGGTATTCGACCAGCAGGCCCGAAAGTTTCGGGGTCAGAGGTTGTGACTGTGTGGCATCGATGTCAAGAAACCGTCCCGCAGACTCCTCGGCTGTGACGAGTGGTTGCTCCTTCTGTGGTCGCTCTCGCGGGTGTTTGCCTTGCTGATAGGTCAGGCCGGACTGTGGGCTGCCGACTTTGAGTTCGGCAGTGACGCCAGCCTCGTTGTGAATCTTCACGAGGAAGGTCCGCCACCCCTGCTGCAGCAACTGTTTCGGAGCCGCACCGGGAGACGCCGACACGCGGCTCTCGGGGTTGATTCGCACGGTGGCCAGACAATGCGTATCGAGAATCTTCTGAATCGCCAAGACGCCCTCGCGCCCGGAGCCAGACTTCAGGATCGCCTGCAGTGCTGCCGTGTCGGCCTCTGGAAACGGCGTGCCTTGAAACGTCATCGCCTCTAGCAACCGTCCCGTCGCAGCTGCAAGCGGCTGGAACTCGACGGCTCCGATCGGCTCACCCCCGGCGTCATCGGCTTTCGTCGATGGGGCGCTCAACAGCAGCCCCATCGAAAGTGCAATCACATAGACATGCAGCAAGCGAGTCATGGCAATCTCCCACCCCCTGAACCTGATGAAATGTCCCGAGGCATGGGCGTTCCGTCCGCGCATTCCGGAACACGTGGGGGTAAGAAGCCCAGGCCACGTTTTCATCAGTCCGCCAAAGGGTTTCCTCGTGAAAGACACTTTCTGATGACAGCGGTTCTCCAGCACTGCAAAATGCAGGGCACCACGGGGTGCCAGCATGCTCGAATCGGCGTCACACAGCAACTCACCGTCGTTGGAATTCAGGAACCACATCCGCGCCTGAGATTGCCCTCCGCCATTCAGCTGGCCGCACACCAGCGGATTGAGTCATGGCGACCATGGTTGAATTCCTCATAGTCAGACAGAATACTCAAGAAGATGTCTGCACGCCTTCTGGAAAGCCACCCGATGACCGACTTGCGCCGCACCCTCCGCACTGGTATGGTCGGAATGGGGATGATCTATGACGAGACCTATCGCCCTTTCTTCGAGCGGGTACACCGCGAGGGACTGCATGAGCGCAGCTTCGGTGACATCGACGTTCCGCTCTCCGCAGTTGCGACTCGGACCGGGAGTCGAGCCGAGGCGTATCGCCAGTCAGCCGGGGCGAAGATCGGTCAGTTTGTCTCGTACGCCGGAGTTGATTCCGTGGCTCAGATGCTCAAGGCGGGCGTCGATGTCGCCTGTGTGGCGACTCCCGATGATCGACACTTTGAGGCGGCGAAGGCGATTCTCTCCGCTGGAGTCCATGTGCTGATCGAGAAGCCCAGCGTACTGGACCTCACACAACTTGATGAACTGGTGGCCTTGGCCGACGAGAAGCAGCTTCTCGCGAAAGTCGTGTACCACAAGCTTCTCGATCCGGACCATAAGAAGCTGCGGACGTTTGTGCATGATGGGGTTTTGCGTCATGTGAATAACGGGTACTGCACTCTCTTGGAGCCAAAGTCGATTTCGGGCGGACAGTTTGCCGAGTGGATCCGCGGGCGGAACCCCGGTACGTATGTGGCGGTGCATTACATCAAGCTGATTGATTTCACATTCGGAGGATGGCTCAAAACGGTGATGGCCACTGGACAGCGCGGGATCGTTGGACCAACTCAAGGTCCAACGTGGGACAGTAACCAGTTGCGACTGATCTACGAATACGAGGACGGGCGCGAGGCGGCGTTCGACATCCACACCTCATGGGTCAATCCGGACAACTTCCCTGGCTACGTCGAGCAAGAAGTCCAGTTCCGGTTCGACAACGGGGTCTGGAACGGCCACTCGCGCCGCCGGGGAATCGAATGCACTGTGGAGGAGAAAACCCCACACGAAGTGAAGATCACCATCAATACCCACTACAATGGGTCGTTCGTCGAGCCGTGGGGCGAGCGCTCGCAGCGCGGGTACGGGATCGAGGTGTTGGAGCGGTTTATCCGCGAGGTAGCCCGTGTTGAGTGGGGCGGACCGGCCTCGGAACGAGCGTCGCGTCTATCGGTCGCACGAGGTCTGGCCTACAACGACCTGGCCGCTGATCGGCAGGTGGTGGCTGCCGTGCAGGCGCTGGAAGCGATTCTTGACCATGCCAGTCGGGGTCAGTCAGACGGCGTCGTGCGGGTCAACGATGTGGCGGGTGGGTTGGCGTTGTACCTGCCGGGTCAGACGGAACCGCAGGTTCTGTATGGGCCGGTGGTGTGAGATAGAAGTGAGCAGCACAGAGACGGCAGCACGGAGACGGCAGCACGGAGACGACAGAACGGAGACGAAAACGGAATTGAACATTGGACGGGGGAGACTGCTACCGACTCCCCTCGGGTAACTTTGCGTTGTATTCTGCCTTTTCCCCTCTCATGAGAGGGAAGCGACGTTGTCGTGGACTCGCGTATGCCCCAGGCAACGGAATACTAGGAACGCCACATGAGAATCACTTTTGGATGGGGATGGTTACTGTCACTGTGCGTTACGGCCTGCTCCGCCGAGCCAGTGATCGAGGATCGAGCGTTCCACGCCACGTTCGATCAGACCGAACAGCAGTATGTGACGATGACTCCGGCGGAACTCGACCCCACGCAGCCGTTCGATGTCCTGATTGCATTGCATGGTCATGGTTCAGACCGCTGGCAATTCGTCAAGGATGCACGTGCTGAATGTCGCGCATCGCGCGATGTGGCGATCCAGCACGGGATGCTGTTTGTCTCCCCGGACTACCGAGCGAAGACCTCCTGGATGGGGCCAGCTGCGGAAGCGGACCTCGTGCAGATCATCGAGAGGTTGAAGAAAGAGTGTCAGGTACGACACATCTATCTCTGTGGAGGCTCGATGGGGGGAACCGGAGCGTTGACGTTTGCGGCCCTGCATCCCGAGCTGATTCAAGGTGTCGCAGCGATGAACGGGACAGCAAATCTGTTGGAGTATCAGAATTTTCAGGATGCGATTCGCGCATCATTCGGGGGCGACAAGCAGGCAATCCCCGCAGAGTACAAGAAGCGGAGTGCCGAATACTGGCCGGAGCGACTGACGATGCCCGTAGGGATGTCGACGGGTGGACGAGATCTGCTCGTCCCGCCACAGAGTGTGCAACGACTGGCCGGAGTACTCCAGCAACTCAACCGCCCGGTGCTGCTGCTTCACCGCGAAGACGGCGGGCACGAAACAAGCTACGCCGACACCAGGCAGATCCTGGAATTCATCCTGCCCTCAATGCCTGCTGAACAGTGAGGCCGGGGCGTCTCGCTCAAGGGCTGTTTCGGATTATCACGAGTGGGATTCCCATGTCACTGCGAGTGTTCAATCAAAACCTGAGTTTGGTTTAGGAACGCAGCCCCATCACACTCGAGTCGAACCACGAAAGGCACAAAATACACGAAAAGAGGAGGACTCCTTGGCAAGCCTGTCGAGAGTTCGGCCACCGTCAGCATTCGTTCCGCTAGAAGTCCTGGTGAATTGGCCAGAGTCCTTCTGACTTTTCGTGTGTTTCGCGTGTTTCGTGGTCAAAATCGGAGTGCTTATCCAGAACTCAGGTTCAAAGGTTGATGGCCACGGCCATCAACGAACCCCACGAACTAGGGAATCAACATGAGCCGCGATGGCCAGACCGCAGGCGATCCCTATACTCTGTGCCATGAACCATGGATTTCTCGGATTTGATTCCTCGTTGATGCTGGATGTGGTGGTTTGCGCCCTCGTCCTCGTCGTGCCTGTCCTCGTTTTCAGTTTGTACCAAGTGAAAGTCCGACGAAATTATGCGCTCCATGCCGCGATCCAAACGACGCTCGCCATTGTGTTGCTGGTTGTCGTGGTGGCCTTCGAGGTCGACATGCGGCTGCATGGCGGGTGGCAGCAGATCATCAACAAGAATCCGCAGGCTCCCCGCTTGACTGGCGAAGCCTTGGAACAAGTTCGGACCATGCTGTGGGTGCATCTCGTCTTTGCCGTATCGACTCCACTGTTGTGGCTGACGACACTCGTTGGGGCTTGGAAACGGTTTGCCACTCCTCAGCAACCCGGACCGCACAGCCGCATGCATAAGACACTGGGTTGGCTGGCAACGCTCGATCTGGTACTCACTTCGGTGACAGGGCTGGGATTCTACTATCTGGCATTTGTGCGGTAGTGACCAGCGGATGTGTCAGTCTGCCCCCCCACGCTTCACGGCTGCTCGATTCGATAGAGGTGTGTCGCCGTTCGTAAATACAACGCCTTTCCCGCCACAGCGGGGGAGGCCATGCAGCCCGCATCGAGGGTGTTCTTGGCGAGTTCGGTGTAGGCGTCTCCCGTTTCTATCACGGTGCAGATTCCCTCCTGATTGCAGAAGTAGAGCCGCCCTTCGGCTGCGATGGGTGACGCTGAATAATCCCCGCCGAGGCGTTCAAACCAGACATCCTCGCCGGTCTCGGAACTGACACAACGAGCGATCCCCTTGTCACTGACGAAGTAGAGACGACCGTCGAGGGCAATCAGCGACGGCTTGTTGGGGATTTGGCGGTCCGACATCCATTCAGTATGAGTCGCGGTCACATCACCGGTCCCACCGAGCTTCACGGCGATCAATCGCGACTGCATATAGCTGGTGGCAATGAAGACTTTGTTATCCATCACAACGGGACGCGGGACGGTGCTGAAACCGAGCTGCCCGTACCCGGACTTCCACAACTCACGTCCATCGCGTGCATCGTAGCCGTAGACCCAGTTGGCAGCCGGGGAAATCACCTGCGATCCGGTCTCGGTCTGGATGACCAGTGGAGTGCCGTACGCCTTCTTCAGATCAGGCCGCTCGTCCATTTCTCCGGAGCGTTTTGTCTCCCAGACGATCTCGCCATTCTTGGGGTTTAGAGCTGCAATGAACTGCCGGTCGGTGCCATCGAAGTGGATGATGAGGCGGTCATTCGAAAAGACTGGCGACGACCCCGGCCCGTTTTGGTGTTCGACACGGATGGAGTCGTTTCGCCACAACACCTCGCCCGAGGTCCGTTCAACACACGCCGTCCCGTACGACCCGAAGTGGCAATAAATCTTGTTCCCTGCGATGACCGGAGTTGGCGAGGCGTAGCTGTTGAGGCCGTGCTTCGGCTCGGGATGTGAGACTAGGAACAGGTCGACCGTGCGTACGATCTTGCCCGATTCGCGGTCGATCTGGATCGCCTGGAGGGTAAGTTCGCCTGCGAGTTTAAGTCCTTGGGGGTTCGCCAGCTTGGCCAGCCTTTCCTTCTCCTCGTCGGGTGTCAATTCGCGCGTGACGGCGGTCGTGACCCACACCTGCTCGCCAGAGATCACTGGCGACGAGTGTCCCTCACCGGGAATTAAAGTCTTCCAGACGATGTTCTCCGTTTCGCTCCAGCGAATCGGAAGTCCTGTGGCGGTCGAATGCCCTTGTCCTTCGGGGCCACGGAACTGCGGCCATTCATCGTCAGCAACGAGTGCGGCTACCCCCTGGCTGACGGTGAGAACCATAATCAGTCTGTGGAACAACGATCGCATCGAACGTCTTTCTGTGGGGAGCCAGCAGGGTCTTGCGATCCCTGGCGACACTCCGCGAGTCCAGAAGCCAATTCCCGAAGAGTCCCGGCGGCGACCTGTGTTGGAATCGTGACGACGGACTGGCGCTAGAATGCCACGGGAATCGTTTCACGTCCATTGCGAGAGCAGAGCGATCGAAACACCTTCGTATCGATGTTCTTGGCAATCGATCGGGCAGAGCCGTCCACCAATGCGAAGTTGGCCACATCTCCGTGGAAGCTGCCGAAACTAAAGAAGTGTGCGTTGACGTTGTTGTTGCCGCCTTGAGCATTGCTAGGGGCCGTCCAGTGAATGTCAAAATTGATGGGAGCAGCAGCCGTAGGCTGATCGTCTCGAGCCCGCGCACAACACGCATAGCTGTCGCCCCAATACCCACCGAACAACGTCTCCCCGAACAGGAATGTTTGTCCCGTCCCGTCCGTGATATCGCGGAAGTTCACTTGACTATTCTGGTAGAAGATTCCGTTGTTCATCGGAGCGCTGGCCTGATTGGTCGACGGGTCGATCGATGGCCACCAACCCATGTTGCCGCGATAGCTGGTGTATCCCAGATTCTGGAGTCTCGCACTGGGGTAGCTGGCACTGGGGCAGACATAGGAATCGATCGGAACCTGGATCATCGACCAGTTGACTGGGTCGTTCTTGGCGAGCTTGAAATCGATCACCACTGTTCCCGCATCCATCTGGGACAACATCAGAGCATGCCAACCGAAGTACCCGGAAACCGCCCAGTCCCGCAACTGCAATTGCTGATTTCCTGCCAAAGGCAGAATGACAGTCTGCGTGAACTGCGTCTGGTCGTACGGGTAATCTGTGACAGGCAAATTCAGATCCTCGATCCACCCCGAAGGAAAGGCCTGATGAGTATCGTGATAGTTGTGTGAAGCCAGCCCCAACTGCTTCATGTTGTTCATGCAGCTACTGCGACGTGCAGCCTCACGGGCTTTCTGGACGGCTGGCATCAGCATCGAAACGAGCAGTCCGATGATGGCGATGACCACCAGTAATTCTACGAGCGTGAAGCCTTGAGGGGCCGTGGTGTTCGCCGGGCGTATTGCTGGAATGGATCGCATGCTGACATCCTATAGATTGGCCCAATCCCGCCCCTGGTTCCTCGTCACACGTTCTCGAGGGAATCCAAGCCGGACCAAGCCACAGAGATCATACCGCTGACAAGCCGGGAACTGCAAACAATTCGCTGTCAGAAGCATTGATCCCCGCTGGACCGCTGGAAGTATTCATCATTGCCAGATGTGCAGGGTGCAGACACACTGGTAGAACGCCTGAAGCGCCAGTCAGAATCGGTCGAGTGAGTCTTTCACCCCACGGAAGTGGATGATGCACGTCCGCTGTGACTGTCTGCCAGAATCTGCGGAGAGCTCCCCATGACGAGATTGTCTCAACAGTGCCTGTCTCGATCTCTCGTTTTCATCGCTTTGTTTGGTCTGTCAGAACTCTCGGCCCGAACCCAGGCCCCCGCACAAGAGATTCTCAACGGACACGAGGGGGCAGTCGTGATGGGAGTCTTCACTCCCGATGGCGAGCGAGTCGTCACCGCCAGCTCGGACCAGACGGCGCGGCTGTGGGATGTGGCCAAATCGGTCGAGTTGCGGCGCTACACCCAGCACACCGGACCGCTCTACTGCTTAGCAGTCAGTGGGGATGGCCGCACGCTGGTCACCGGGGCACAGGACAATACCCTGCGGACGTGGGACTTGCCGCTCTCGAAGCCAATACGCAGCATTGCCGAGCACGCCACGCCCGTGCGCGGGTTCCTCCTCAACCCCGATGGGTTGAGTCTGTTGTCGGTGGCGGATGACAAGAATTTTCGTATTCACGATCTGCTGGTTGCCAAGCCGGGCGCTCCAGCCCCGGTCCCCACCATCGTCCGACCAGGACACACCGCCGAGGTACTGTCGATCGCAACTCGCACCGATGGAGCGATCTTCTGCACCGCCGATGCCAGCGGGCG
>JANOKO010000991.1:0-1033 GCA_031419335.1 Planctomycetota bacterium | reverse complement strand
CCACTGGATGGCTCGGTCGATTCGCCGCCGAGCCCAGTCATCATTCAGCGGCTTCTCATCGAGTTCGCAGGCCCGAAAAGCGATCGGGCATTGCGGGTCGTAGTAGCCGCGGGCGACCTCACGCCCTTTGGTGTTGTCCTGCAAGATGGCCCACGAGCCGCTGGGGGCAGCTGGCAGTGACCGCAATCCCTCGGCATAAACCCAGGGATGTCCTCGCTTGACGGTCCGCACCAGATCGCGAGACATGCGCAGGACCACCGGCTCGCGATTCGGGAATCTCAGGAGCGAATCATCGGCCATGAGCGGGTGAGCCTTGTCGGGTGCGGTGCGAGAACGGCAGCGAGCGGCTGGACGTCAGTCCGCCGTGTTGTGTGGTGTCGAGACTGGGGAGGACTCGTTCTGCCGGTCAAGTCGCTCGGGCACGGGGGGCTGACGCCGGCCCGCTCGCTGTCTTTGGGTGAAATGCGAGTCGCGGAGCGACATCGCCTACGACACTCAATGCTCATCGCGGGTCAACAAGAACAGAGCCTTCTTCTCGCCCGGCAGAGTAAAGTCAAAGCCACAGCTTCGGAAGAACTCGTCGGTGCTGGTGATCGCCATGACTTCGAAGACTTTGAGGCGACGAGCCAGGTCCACACACGCCAGGGTCAGGCGTTTGCCGATTCCCTGCCCCCGAAACTCGGACGAGACGCACAAGCTGCGGATCTCGGCGAGCTTGCGCGAGTAGACCTCGAGGGCGACGAACCCCACGACCTCCTCGTCGACAATGGCGACGAATCCGGTGGGGATCAGCCCTTCGAGTTCGTCGACCGTTCGCGGCAGCAGTCGACCGGCGTCAACGAACGGCTGGATGAAGTCATAGATGTCATCCAGGTCAGCCATCGTGCTGGCCCGGACTTCGGCGGGGCTGGGGGTGCCCTGTGAGGCATCGGGAAGAGTCTCGGGGTTCGACATGGCTGCGGGAGAGTCTCGTTTGCGGGTGAGTTCAGGGGGCGGGGGCGTGTTCCCAATCGCCCACGTTCTGGCGAACGTG
>JANOKO010000990.1:0-9002 GCA_031419335.1 Planctomycetota bacterium | reverse complement strand
CTTCGAGATCGATCTGCAACTGCGCCCCCACGGCAAAGCAGGCAGCCGCGCGGTTTCGATCGAGACCTTCCAACGCTACTTCGGCCCGACCGGTCCTGCCTGGCCCTATGAGCGGCAGGCTCTCGTCAAGCTACGCCAGATCGCCGGGGATCGAGGCTTGGGCCAGCGGATCGTGAGCCTCCGTGATGCGATGATCTACACGGGGACGGCCTTCGAGGTGGCCTCCATGCGAGCGCTGCGGGACAAGCAACTGAATCAACTCGTAACGCCGGGAACATTCAACGCTAAGCTCAGCCCCGGTGCTTTGGTCGACATCGAATATCTGATACAAGGGTTGCAGATGCTTCACGGCGGGCAGCATCCCTCCGTGCGCGACCCCAATACCCGCGAGGCAATGAAGGCTCTTGAAGTCGCCGGGGTGCTCTCCACTGAGCAACGCCTGGCTCTGCGCGACGCCTACCGCTTTCTGCGGCGATTGATCGACGCTCTCCGTATGGTGCGTGGCGACGCAATGGACCTCACCGTGCCCCCCCGCCAGTCGGAAGAGTTCCGCTTCCTCGCCCGGCGCATGCAAATGTTCAAGGAGTCGATGGATCTCACCGCCGACCTCGAATCGTACACCACCCTGGTCCGCGATCTGAGCCAGGCCCTACTGCCGTAGGTCCAGTCGTAGTGCGTTCGCCAAAACGCGGATTCAGGCACTCGGCACTCACCGGTGCCGAAAGACTTCCGAAGTCTCCGAAGACTTCGGAAGTCTTCGTCGGTGCAGTCCGCCACACTCCTTCGGAAGTCTTCCCCTTGTTGTGTACGATTCCCGGATGATGAACTGCCTGCCGACGATCTGCCATGCGATCTGGACACTCTGCTTGGGATGCCTGCTTACGGGGTGGGCGCTCGAGGCTCAGGGCACAGACCGGCCTCCGCCACCACCGCTGGCAGAGAGGATCTGCCCGCTCGTGATGACCACAGAGCAGGTCCGGCCGCATGTCGAATTCCTCGCCAGTCCGCAGCTTGGCGGGCGCGACGGAGCCGGGGCAATACTGGCTTCCGAGTATGTGGTGAAGACCCTCCGCGAGGCCGGACTGCAACCTCTATTTGGCGGCGAGTACTTCCAGTCGATCCCCGGCAGCGTGCTGCCCGATGGCTCGCAACCGGTCATTGGCCGCAACGTGGGGGCGATCTGGCCGGGGTCTGATCCGCTGTTGCGAGATGAGGTCATCCTGCTCGCAGCTCACTACGACCACCTGGGAATGCGGCGAGGGAAACTTTATCCGGGAGCAGATGACAACGCCTGTGGCGTGGCGATGTTGCTGGAGACAGCGCGGTATGTCTCTTCCCTTCCCGAAAAGCCCCGCCGCAGCATCGCGTTTGTGGGCTTCGACATGGAGGAGGAGTTGCTGTACGGCTCGCGCTGGTTCGTAGCGCATCCGCCGCTGCCGCTGCCGCGCATCAAGTTGATGGTCACCGCCGATCTGATTGGCCGCTCGCTGGGAGATCTGCCACTGCCGATGGTGTTCCTGTTCGGGTCCGAGCATGCTCCCGAGTTGCGCACGCGACTGGCTGAAGTCGGCACTCCTAGCGGGCTGGAGGTCGGTCGGCTGGGGGTCGACTTCATCGGGACACGGAGCGACTACGGGCCGTTCCGCGACCAGCGGATTCCGTTCCTGTTCTTCTCGACTGGAGAGCATCCCGACTACCACACCCCGCGCGATACCCCGGACCGCATCGAGTATGACAAACTGGTCAGAATCTGCAGCCTGATGGCCCAACTGATTGTGCAGGTGGCGAACGGGGACGAGGCCCCCGCGTGGAATCCGAAGCCGGACCCCGACCTTGAAGAGGCCCGCACGATGGAGCGAGTGACCCAGGTCATGCTGGTCGAAGAGGCCGCCGGACACCGCGAGTTGACCGCGACGGTCCGCTTTGTCGCTGAGCAGACCCGAGCGAAGACTCGCTACATGCGAGAACGGGGAACACTCAGTGCGGACGAGCGAGTCTGGCTCCGCCGGAGCGCGCAGTTTCTCTTGTACAGCGCCTTTTGAATGGCTCGTTTCGCTTATTCCGGCTTGGGCTCGCTGAGCTTTAGCGTGCCCCCTTCATAAACCCGCTTGACCAATTCCACGTCCCCAATGGTGTAGACCACACGCAGCGTCTTAAACACACCCGAGGCCGGATCTCCCAGCACATCGTTATTCACGGCGATCTCGACGACACCGTTCTTCAGTCGCGATCGGACATCGTCCGTCACGTCGTAGACTGTCCCCGATTCCAGATCGCCGTATTCTGCTTTTTTGATCTTCAAAGCTCCCATCAGCTTCGGGATGGGAATCAAAAGCAGGTCTCCCTCAGGCACTTTGACCTCTTGCTCGACACCGCCTCGCTTGTACTTCACCAGGAGTGTCTTCGACTTCTGTGGTGCCGGATCACCAAACAGATCGTTGGCGACCTCCAATCGCAGTTGCCCCTCCTTGACCCGCTTCGACACTTTCTCGGTGACATCGACCTGGCTCCCGTCGGGCAGCACACCGTAGCTGGCGCTCACAATCTCCAGAGTCGGAGCGTCGGCTGCCCATGCCAATGCGGACCCATTCAGAATCAACAGGCAACAGAGTACACATCGAGTCAGCATCACAGCCCTTTCGAATCGGAGCAGGGAGGGGGTTTGTTCGGCACCGCAGCGTCTCGCGACGAATTATTTGTGAATCGATTCGAGCATCTGGATGACTGCGGCTTCGTCGTAGCTCGCCTCATCGATCGTATACGTGATGAAGCCCATCGCGGTCTTCGAAGGGAACAGGCCGGAGATCATCCGCGCTGGTGTCGGCGCTCCGCTTTGAGGAGTGATCGTGCCTTTGGCGAACTGGAATTGGCGTTCTGTCCCGTCAATCGTGATGGTTTTAAGCTCCGAGGACTCCACCTGGAACTTGGTCTGCTGCTGCTGCTGGTTTGCCTGCTGGCTGAATGCCTGCTTCATCTCCTCTTCGGATTGACCGGAGATCTGCATTTCCATCAGCATCATCGAATGGGATTGCCCCGGATTGTACATGACCATTTTCATCGTCATGACGCCGAAGTTCATGTTCATGCCCATTGCGGGCTGCAAGCCCGGCGGGATATTGATCTCGATAATCTCTTTCTGCATGACGGCGATTTTCAGCGGGTCGGTCTCAACCTTGAATGCCTTGCTCCCGAAGTAGTACAGACCGCCGCAGCACAGCGCCAGGCTCACCGCTCCCACGCCCAGCAGGATCAGGATGATCTTGCCCCAGTTGGTTCCGGACGATGCGGGGGCTCGCTGTTTGCGAGACTTCGCGGGGGCCTCGTCGTCGAATCCCTGGTTGCCATCTTCGAATTGATCGTCGTCGCGCTGTGCCATGACAAGCCTGCCCCTGAGTGTTCGATTCTGTCTTTCCGCCGTGGCGGACTCGTGCGTTACGTAAGATAGCTCGCATCCACTGAAACATCGAGTCGGGAGCGTAGTCGGTGAGCACACCACACGCGCAATGATCGGTATCGGTCGATATGCTGCGGTCTATCCCGGCTGGCTGCGGTTTTCGCGGGCGGGTCGGGGCCGATTTCTTGGAGGAGATTTCGCATGTGGGGTCAGCGTTGGAATCGTTGGAGCCTGATTCTCGGGCTGGGACTGGGACTCTGTTCGTGGGTGACGGCTGAGGAGCCGAAGAATAACTCCTATCTCGAATTCATCCGCGCCTCGGCCCAGCGCGATGTCGCAGCCGGCGGGGCACCGCTTCCCGATCTGGCGGCGGCTCAGCGCCGTTTGGCGGTGGTTCGCAAGCGGCTCTATGAAGCATGGGGCGGGTTCCCGGAGGTGCCGTGTGATCTGGCTCCGCAGAAGCTCGGGGAGATCGACCGCGACGGGTACAAGCTGGAGCGGCTCTTGCTCCAGACCTACCCCGGCGTGTGGATGACAGCGCATGCCTATGTCCCGAAGAAAGACGGCAAACTCCCGGCGGTGCTGTGCGTGCATGGTCACTGGAAGGAAGCCAAGCAAGCTCCACAGGTGCAGGCTCGGTGCATCGGTCTCGCGAAGCACGGGTTCTTCGTGCTGGCGGTCGATGCCCTTGGAGCTGGCGAGCGCGGTGTCGGGGAGGCCCTTGGCGAGTATCACGGCGAGATGACAGCTGCGACGCTGTTGCCGACCGGCAAGCCGCTGTCGGGGATTCAGGTCTACGAGAACATGCGGGCGGTTGACTACTTGCAGAGCCGTCCCGAAGTCGACCCCGACAAGATTGGCATCACCGGAGCCAGCGGCGGCGGGAACCAGACGATGTACGCCGGGGCCTGGGACACGCGGTTCAAGGCGGTCGTGCCGGTCTGCTCGGTCGGGACGTACAACGCCTACCTCGGGGCGGCGTGCTGCATGTGCGAGGTCGTGCCGGGTGCGGCCAGTTGGTGCTGCGAGGGAGAGATTCTCGGTCTGTGCGCTCCGCGCGGGTTGATGATCTTCAACGCCACGAAGGACGCGAACCAGTTCTCCGTCAAAGAGGCCCGCAAGTCGATTGCCGTGGCCCAGACATTCTTCGATCTCGCCGGAGACCCCGCCGCCCTTCAGCAGACCGTCTTCGAATGGCAGCACGACTATAGCCCGACGATGCGAGAGCGGATGTACGGCTGGATGACACTGAAGCTCAAAGGTGAGGGCGACGGCTCCCCGCTCCCCGACCCGGCCATGACCCTCGAAGACCCCGAATCAATCCGCTGCTACCCCGGCGACACCCGGCCCGATGACTGGGTCACGCTGCCGATGTTCGCCGCTGCGGAGGGGGAGCGGCTCGTGCAGCGGATTGCGGAACCGGACAACGCAGCAGCTTGGGAGAAGCTGCTGCCGAAGATGCGGGAGAGGCTACTGCAGTCGAGCGTCTTTGCCAACAATCCTAAGACCGATGATCTGGCTTCGAGAACATCCATACTCACGTCGGTCGATGGAATCAATTCGGGTGATCAGCCTTTCGAGAGTGAGCCTGGCGTGACTCTGTCTGCCCATGTCACAACGGTCATTCGAGACAGCAAACTCCCAGTTAATCTGGCCATTATTGTCAATCTGGACCCAGCGACCAAAGACCTCGTGAACGCCATCGGCGACAAATGTATGTCAGCGGACTGGGCCGTACTTGAGCCGGAATTGCGAGCCACGTGGGGCAACGCACCGGCACACGATATCGTAGGACAGGCTCCCGATCACAATTCCGCAGAATGGGGATTGTGGGTGGGGCGTCCCCTTTTGGGACAATGGTGCCATGATCTTCAAATCGCAATTTCCACTCACCGCGCAGAGAACGGTGGTGAGATCGCCGTCATCGGAATCGGCACTGCTGGCCCGGTGGTTCTTGCCGCCGCCGCTGTCGACAAGCGGATCACCCGCGTGGCGACGGTGAACTCTCTCGCGAGTTACGTCTCGAACGTCCCGTATCGCGGGCAGCGCCTGGGCCTGATGGCTCCCGGCATCCTGCGCGATGTCGGTGACATCCCGCAGATCGCGGCGTTGATCTCCCCGCGTCCGCTGACCATCGCAGGCGGCGTCACCGGCGGGGGCGAGGTGCTCGACGAAGCCAAGCTGAAGGCAGCCTACCGCTGGACTACCGGGGCCTACGGCCTGACCGCGAAAGAGCCACCGCTGACGATTCGTGCCGGGGAACTGGACGTGGCCGAGTTTCTCAAGGAGAAGCCGTAGTGAACCGTCGTGACTTTTTGGTCCGCTCGACTTGCACCGGTGCCGCATGGGCGGGCATGCCGCAGCTTATGAATGCCGAGGACAAACAATTGAGCCAGATGCCCGACTACAAGTCGACTGGAGCGAAGCTGATTACCAACTCGACACCCACTGCGGACGGCTTTCGCTCTCCCGGCGAATGGGAGGAGCATGAGTCGACGATCATGGTCATGCCGCCCCCGCAGAACTGGAAAGGGTACGGGATCCCACTCGAAGATGTGCGGGGTCAGTGGGCGGACGTGGCCAACACGCTCAGCGAGTACGAGAAGGTGCTGATGGTCGTCCATCCCACGGAAGCGAAGCTGGCTCGCAAACTCCTCAGCCAGAAAATCGAGCTGATTGAGTTCGCAGTCAACGATGGCTGGGCACGGGACACGGGGCCGATGGTGCTGGTGAACGGAAAGGGGGAACGCCGCGTGGCGGGGTTCACCTTTAACGGATGGGGTGCCAAGTTCCCGCCATACGGCGACGATGCGTTACTCAAAGGGCGGCTCTGCCAGCACCTCAGTCTGCCGATGTACCCGATCGATCTCGTGCTGGAAGGCGGTGCGGTCGCCCTCGACGGAGAGGGCACACTCATCACCACCGAGCAGTGCCTGCTGCACCAGAACCGCAACGCAGCTGGAGATCGGGCGAAGATCGAGAAGCAGTTGAATGACTCTCTCGGCACGACGAAAGTCATTTGGCTCGGAAAGGGGTTGGAACCCGACCCGGTCACCGATGGTCACGTTGACGGAATTCTGGCCTTTGCCGAACCCGGCGTCGTGTTGCTGCATATGACCAAGGATAAGAGCGATCCGAACTTTGCGATCTGTCAGGATGCTAAGCGCCGTCTCAAAGAAGCCACGGATGCGAAAGGCCGCAAGTTCGAGATCATTGAACTGCCGCTCGACTCAGAACTGTCACACATGAACTTCTACATCGGCAACGATTGTGTGCTGGTCCCGATTGCCAAGCAGAGGGATCAAGACAAACGCCCGATGGGTGTCCTGCGCGAGGTCTTCTCGGACTATGAAGTGATCGGCATCGATGGCACCGTCCTGGGCGAAGGCGGCGGCGGCATTCACTGTATCACGCAACAGCTGCCGAAAGGCTAGACTGGTGCATGAAGGATGCCTCCCGTGGGATAGGCTTCCAGCCTGTCGTCTTTCTATTTTTCCGCCAGGCTGGAAGCCTATCCCACGGAACACCGCACTCGGGGGGCTGACGCCGCCCCGCTCGCCCATTTACTGAACGCTGCCGATGAACTTCTCTGAAGTGCTTGTTCTGATTCCCAGTCACAGCCTGGAGGACTTTCCGTCTGAACTCAGCGAGAAGCCCGCGGGGAGCTTGCTGAATGTATTTGCGGTCGCTTGGCATCCGGCGATCTTGCTCGAAACGCAATCGCTGCCGCAGTGGCGACGCCATGACAGTCTGGACATGACTCAATCCAGTCGATTGATACTGATCCCGACGGGGTGCGACGAGACGGCCACCAGTGAGTGGATGCAGGCGGCCCAGTCCGCCGGTTCGTGCGTCGTGCGGGGACAGCATGAGCGGAAAGAGATGGTCGCAGCTACTCTGGCGTTGCTTCCGGAAGTGCCAGCCATTGATGAGGAGTTGGTCGCCGACTTCCTTGCCCTGGGCACGACTTGGCTGCTCATCGAGTTGCTCACGCGGCACATGCGGAACTTCGGGAGCATGGACGAAGTTCGCATGAAGGACGAGATTCTCGCCGCCGCACGTGCCGCTGCTGATCAAGACAGCGATCTCGCGCGGCGGCATTTGAAGCATGCGTTTGAGTTGCTGCTGGAATGTCGAGAGCGGTTCTACCCGGTGGGTTGTTATCTGCTCGATCTGTGTCTGGCAGGACCAACGGCGAAGTTTCCGGAGCTGGAGCAACTCCTCAGCAGCGATGTGCCGTCCAACGTGTTGCTCAGTGCGAGTGACATGGAGGAGATCGCGGCGAAGTCCCCCGCGACCATCGATCGACTACGAGAGGCGTGGCAGGCCGGACGCACGGATCTCGTCGGCGGCGACTGGCGGGAGGGGTGTACGCAACTGGTGGGGATCAACTCGATCCTCTGGTCACTGGAGCGCGGTCGGCGCGGCTATATCGAGCGGCTCGACCAAGCTCCGACGATCTGGGGCCGTCGCCGTTACGGGGTCAATCTGGCGATGCCTCAACTCCTGTCGCGGTCGAGTTACAAAGGGGGATTGCACTTCGTGATGGACGATGGGCTGTACCCCGATGAGGAGCAGACTCGCCTGCGATGGCAGGGGCAGGACGGCTCGACCCTCGAAGCCTACAGCCGCATCCCGCTGGCCGGGGACAGTGCGTCGAGCTTCCTGCGGTTTCCGATTCGGATGGCCGAGTCGATGGACCACGACCATGTGGCAGCTGTGTGTTTCGCGAGGTGGCCGGACCTGAAGATGCCGTGGTTGGACGACCTGCGGCGAATGGGGAAGTACGCGCCGGTGCTGGGTCGGTTCGTGACGTTTGCGGAGTTCTTCGCCTCGACAGACACACGAGACCGGTATGCCGATCTGGGGTCGAATGAGTATCTATCTCCGTTCTTGGTGCAAGCGGTCGCGCGGCAGGAGGAGCGCCCGATCTGTCGGTATGGGGAGGCGTCCTCGCGCCGCAATCAGTTCGATCGAGGCGAGTGGTGTGCTGCGCTGGCGAGTCTGCTCGCTGGCCAGTCGGTGCCGCGCCATGTGGATCTGGAGGAGCGGGTCGAACTGTCGGGGCCGGATCTGCCGACCTCGGTGGACGAGGCCCTCTCTGGTGACTTGAAACAGTTTGAGGCCGAGTCGGCGGCGAAGCTGGTCCCCTTACTCACCGGATCGCCGGGGCGTCGTGGGGTGTTGCTGCTCAACACGCTCTCGTACGCCCGTCGTGTGGTGGCCGACTGGCCAGTCGGGTTGCCGTTGCCAGCAGTGGAGGGCGGCGTGATTGCGATCCAGGCGGATGCGGTGCGGCCCGCCATCGTAGTCGAGTTGCCTCCGTGCGGGTTCCTGTGGCTGCGGGGTGATCGACCGGTCACGACCTCGCCACCGATCAAGAAGCGAGAAGGAGCCTGGGCCGAGGGACTCACGCTCAACAACGACTTCATCGAGGTCAAACTCAGCGAGCAGACCGGCGGGATCGCCGATGTGCGAGCGGCGGGGTTCAATGGCAATCGCATCAGCCAGCAACTGGCCCACCGGTTCCCGACCGCTCGAATGGTGACTGTCGGTGAGGGAGAAGAAACCGACGAGGAGAGTACCTACTACTCGGTGATGGTTTGCG
>JANOKO010000989.1:0-1089 GCA_031419335.1 Planctomycetota bacterium | reverse complement strand
TCCTTATCCGGGCTGACGTTCGGATTATGCAGCATGTCGATCGCATTCCACGGGCAGATCGTCAGCGTGTACAGGTCCGAACTGTCGGTCGGCGAACGGTAGCACATCTGGCAGCCGATGCACCGCGAGGTGTCGATCTGGTGGTAGCTCTGGCCGGGGATGTGACTCGGCACTTCGTAGATGCAATCGACTGGACAGACCGTCGCACAAGACTGGCACCTGGTGCAGGAGTCCTTGTTGATGACATTGATGTAGCGAGTTTCCTTCTTCCGGTCGTCCTTGCGGGTCTGGAAGTACTCAGTGACAGAGATCGTCATGGCGGAAAGCACTCGTACGCGGACAACCATCGAGCAGGCCAACTCGGTGCTCCTGGCACCAGCCTCGACCAGAATAACGTCCACAACTCGCGCCAGCCAGAAAGGATGCGTCTGATGGTTCTGGTTTCTCAGGGGCGAGACGATGCTGGGAACTCTGCGAGACCTCTCTCGGCTTTCGTTCTGAGCAACTTCCCCTTACAGTGAATCGAAGCCCCCGCGGCATTCGAACTGTCCACGAGCAAAATCCATGCTTTGGACGATACTGACCCTTTCCTGAGATGCACTCGATGCCCGCTTCGATTTCTCCCTCCACCTTGGCTGGCTTGGTCAAGTACGACACGCCGACGGTCTGTAACGTGATCGAGCTCTTCGATGTGCGGCCCCGCAACTTGGGGTACATGAACGACACCATTAAGAGCTGCTTCCCCAAGATGCCGCCGATGGTCGGGTTCGCAGTGACAGCCACGTTTCGCAGCATGCAGGCTCCCCGCAGCGGCGACGCCTACACCGGGATGAAGGACCAGGTCGACGCCTTCGCCGGAGTGCCCGGCCCGCCGATCATGGTGTTCCAGGATCTCGACCAGCCGTGCGTCTCGGCCACGTTCGGCGAGGTGATGTGTACGGTCTACAAGTCGTTCGGGGCGAAGGGGCTGATTACCTCGGGAGCGGGGCGTGACCTCGACCAAGTCGAGGCCATCGACTTCCCGGTCTTCACCGGCGGGTCGATCTGCTCGCACGGGTACTGCCACATGCCGCACCTCAACGTGCCGGT
>JANOKO010000988.1:0-2543 GCA_031419335.1 Planctomycetota bacterium | reverse complement strand
CCCCGCCATCGTCCGCCGTCGGCATGCTAGCTCCCCATCGCATCCGTCGCATCGTCAAGCGTCGCCACGCTAATTGGACTCGCCAGCAGCACGTCGAGGAACCGCAACGTATCCCGGCGGATTTGCGGTTCGTGCTTGAAGGCAGCCCGCCGGATACCCCGTTCCGCCCGCTTCTCGCCGCGTTCGCGGCCTTCGGTCGCAATCATCGCGCACCGCCTTTCGAAGGACGGCACGACGGGCAACCAGCGGCCAGCCAGGCATCCACATCGGCCTTCCGCCAGCGGACCAGCCGCCCCAGATGGATCGGGCGCGGCATCGCCCCCGAGTCGGCCATTCGGCGGACGTGACGCGACGAGCAGCCGAGCAGCTGAGCAATCGCGTCCACGTCATACGTGCCAGTCGATGGACCGGCAGTTGAGATATCGGGCATGGTCCGTTCTCCAGTCTGTGCCCGACACGACTCCCGCAGACTGCGGTGAATTCGTCGTGTCGCATATAGAGCGGAAACCGGACCAAGCGGACCAGCTAAAATAGTCCGCTTTGGGAGGTGGACTTTCACGCCTATTCAGGCTTTTACCACGCCGAAAAAATCCAACTAAAATTAGTGAAAGTCCGCTTCGGTCCGCTTTTGATGTTCGATCTTCGCACCCGAGACTACAGAACGGGTTTCGTTTCCCACGCCCCGCTTGTTCTTTTGGGAACCTGAATCGGCGCGATGATTTCGAACATATTTTGCCCACGTTCCGAAAGCCGGAAGCGTTTCTCCCTCATCGGCCAAGTATTCGACGTACCAATCGTATGCGGCTCGGTCCGTCTTCAGCTCGGGGTTATCTTCGATGGCTCGTTTGTGCTGCGATCCCGCCGTTCTGTCGCACGGTCGGAGATTTGTTTGCCCGCCTCCGGCATCATCGACACCCGCTGGCGTCTCGCCCGCCTTCGGCGGATCGCTGATCGCTTCGGGTTGCTTCTCATCTGCGGACTTCGTCAACCCGTCGATCAGCCCTTCCAGTTGCCGCTCGGCTTCCTGGATATCTGTGGGCTGGTCATCGAACCCCGGCGGGACGGTGATGTTCAATGCTCGCATGGCCCGGCGAGCATTCCGCAATTCGCGACGGAAGCCCTCCAATGATCCTTCGGGGTTGAACCAGCTACCGCCGGAATTGACGCTCTGGACATGCCCCAGCCAGCCGGACAGCCACCCCCGCAGATTCTCGACGTTCTCAATAGGGTGACGGGGCCAATCCATACTGGACTCACCCCAGACTGACGGTTCCCAACCGGAAGGGAGTTCACTGCGTTCGAAGATGCCGACTCTCATGGCCTCTTGGATCGACTCCAGCCAGGTCTGTCTGTCGCGTTTCGCCATTAAGTGGACATCGCGCCGATGTCCGTCCGGGTCAATTTCACGCCACTGAAACGGAGCGACTCTGATGCCGAGTTCTGATGTCTCTTGGACCAACAGCGCCGACAGACTTTCGGCGTTGGCTTTCAATTCATCCATGTCGCTCGGTTGCCCCTCAGCGAGCTTCCGAGCGATGAAGTGCCAGAGGTCGAGACAAGTCGTTTGCTGTCTCTGCCGTGCGTCAACGCGGCTCTGAAACGGGTTGACGCCCGTCTCCCCCCACTGGATCAGTAGATCGATCACTTCAATTGAAGCGTTCGGGAAACGATCCATCGAAATTCGAAGAATTGGAGGCAACCAGTTTGGGTCGCTCCACAAATTGCCATTCGAGATGACAAACGGTAGTTCGATCTTGAGATCAGTTTCACAGCGAACCATGCCGTGGCTTCGACGCGACATGGATGGCAAGCCCCAGCGTGTTGCCTCAAAAACGAGATCGAACCAAACACCCGCTCCGTTCCGGATTCCAACCTGCGTGGGTAGTTCCGGCCACAATTGCGAGTAAGCCGAACTGTCGGCGTGAGAAATCACATTGCGCAGAAGACTGGCGCAGTCGCCTGCAATCAATTGGAGTTTCTTCGCCTCGCTTTCTCTTCCTTCGGGAAAGATCAAATACTCTCTTGTGGTCGTCGGAACTGACCAACCGGAAAGCACCGATCTCGCTTCGACAAGATCAATCATCTGCGGAATGGCATCAAATGCCGTTACTCTTCGGGATGAACGGGAATGGCGTGCTGGATCAGCAAGTTTCCACTTGAGTATCTCAATGGCACTTTCAGAATGAACGAGACTCACGCCATTTGGTTTGGGAAGCCAGTCCCTCAAGTCGGGGGGCGGATTTGAAGTCTGGATCAGCGAAACGGCAAGGTCATTGGCCTCTTGATCCAGAGCAATAAACCGTTCACGCAGTCGCTTCAGTGCAAGAACCGATTGACCAAAAATCGATGACGTAGCCACGATATTCCTACTCCGGATCGGGTCGACCAGCGGGCGGCGCGGGGAGTAGCTCCGCAAAGCCCGCCGGTCGGTTTCAGCGGTCAGGCGTTGCAACACCGGACGGCACCCAATTCGCAGTATCCCCGATCAATGCCTGACGTTCAATCGGGAACCCGATCCATCGTCTCAGACCGGACTCCACAGC
>JANOKO010000987.1:0-4162 GCA_031419335.1 Planctomycetota bacterium | reverse complement strand
GGCACGGGTCGAAACCCGCATGAATGCTTGGCTCTACTCGGTGGGATTACCGACCGGGTCATATTGCTACCGCGTCTCGTGACCGAAAGTGCGGAACCTCTATGACCATTCTGCATCTTTTGTCGCGAGTTTCAATCCCTTTGTCAAGCATCGGCAGCTTTTGATCCACCCATGAGAATCAAGCTGAATCGACGGCAACGATCGCAATCTCTATACGGGTTAAGGAGTTCCGTTGGAAAACTGGGGTTCGTTTTGGTTGCGGCCACGGTCGCAACCGTTTTTCTATCAAGAAGTTGTGAAGAATCGTTCGGGCTTTCCTCCACGCAGCTCGGGCGTTAAACTCCTTGGCCCGCATGAATCCCTACCGGATAACTGTACAAAAGGTTATCGGTCGGATTCTTGGAGTTGAGCTGACCACAGCCAACACACCCCCTGCTGATTCCTCCCTTTGGATTCGGGTCGAAGTTGACTTCACCCGATCACCCCACTCCCTTTGCAGTTGTCCAGGACACCGGTCCCATGCGTCGTGACGAAATTCGAAACATTGCCATCATTGCCCACGTTGACCATGGGAAGACGACCCTCGTCGATGCGCTCATGAAGCAGAGCGGACAGTTCCGCGATGCCGAACTGACCCAGGAATGCTTGCTCGACTCCAACGACCTGGAGCGCGAACGCGGAATCACGATTCTCGCCAAGAACATCGCGATCAACTACAAGGGCGTGAAGATCAACATCATCGACACCCCCGGCCACGCCGACTTCGGCGGCGAGGTCGAGCGCGTCCTCCGCATGGCCGACGGGGCCTTGATGCTCGTCGACGCCGCCGAAGGCCCCAAGCCCCAGACCCGGTTCGTCCTCACTAAGGCCCTGCAAGTCGGCCTGCAGCCGCTGATCGTCGTCAACAAGATCGACCGTCCCGATAGCCGCGCCGATGACGTGATCTTCGAAACGATGTCGCTGATGGAAGAACTCGGGGCCAAGCACCCGACGGACATCCCGCACATTTACGCCAGCGGTCGCGCGGGATACGCCTCACACAACTCGGCGGACCGGTCGGGAACGATCGCACCGCTGCTGGATATGGTCCTGGAGCACATTCCGGCTCCTGAAGTTGAGGTCGATGTCCCGTTCCGCATGGCTGTCACGTCGCTCATGTGGTCCAAGTACGTGGGCCGCATCGCGGTCGGACGCATCTTCTGCGGCCGGATTCGCCCCGGTCAGAAGGTCGTCGTGATTCGTGAAGAAGGGGCTCCCGTCAACGAAACCGTCGACACTGTCGAATTGTTCGCCAAGCTCGGTCGAGAAAAGGTTGACATCGCCATTGCGGGCGACATTGTGGCCCTCACTGGTCTGCCTGATGTCGAAATCGGCGACACGATCGCCACCACGGAAAACCCCACGGCTCTGCCCCGCATCAAGGTCGACGAGCCAACGCTGTCGATGACCTTTACCATCAACACCTCGCCGCTGGTCGGCAAGAGCGGCAAGTTCCTGACCAGTCGGCATCTCCGTGAGCGGCTGGCTCGAGAATTAGAGTCTAATGTCGCCCTTCGTGTTGAAGACACCGATGCCAAGGAGTGCTTCCGCGTTTCGGGGCGGGGTCTGCTGCACCTGTCGGTCCTCATTGAGACCATGCGCCGCGAAGGGTTCGAACTCTCGGTCGGCAAGCCGGAAGTCATCCGCAAGCAGATCGATGGTGTCTGGCACGAGCCGTTTGAAATCCTCGAAGTTGACGTGCCGCAGGTCGATGTCGGCTCGGTCATCGAGATCGTCTCCACCCGCAAGGGGCAGATGACCGACATGACCGCGGGCCAGGGCTCCCATACGCACCTGGTCTTCACGATCCCCGCTCGCGGCCTGATCGGCCTCCGCACACGCCTGCTCAACGCCACCAAGGGCGAGGCGATCATGCACCACCAATTCGACAGCTACCAGCCGGTCGAAGGCGAACTCCCCCGCCGCAAGAACGGGGTACTCGTCTCCCAGGAAACGGGCCGTACGACCGCCTTCGCTCTGTTCAAGTTGCAGGACCGGGCCGCCTTCTTCGTCGGAGCGGGCACCGATGTCTATGAAGGCATGATCGTTGGGGAAAATTCCCGCGACACCGATATGGTCGTCAACCCCGTCCGTGAAAAGAAGCTCACTAACATGCGCTCCAGCGGGGCAGACGACATGATTCAACTGGAACCCCCTCGCGATCTGTCGCTCGAACTCGCCCTGGAGTACATCGAGGCCGACGAGTACGTGGAGATCACGCCGGAAGCGATCCGTCTGCGAAAGATTCTGCTGACCGAAAACGAGCGCAAGCGCGGCAACCGCGCCCTGCTCGTCGGTGCGGGCTGAGTTGTGGGACTCGTCAATAATTCTCGGCAGTCTCGATTGGTCGACACCCGTTGTCGTCAATGTCCTAGTGAATCGACCGGACAAATTCGATCAGGTCTGCAAAGTCCTGTGGAACCAGATCCTTCTCCAACCCATCGGGCATGAGCGATTTGCTCGTGCTGCGCAGCTCTTCGATTTCCGTGCGCAGGACCGATTCGGTCTTCCCTTCGGCCCCCAGAAGCGTGATGCTGCTGCCGGTTTCTGTTGCCAGAATTCCAGTGAACGTGCGGCCCGAGGTCGTGGCTACGACGTAATTCAAGTACTTCCCCTCGACAGCGGCGCTGGGGTCAAGGATCGCCTGGAGCAATGACTCCGGAGTCTTGGTGGTCAGCGAAGCGAGGTGCGGCCCCACCGCGTGGCCCATGTCGCCAGACTTGTGGCAGTTAGCACACTTTTTCCCAAACAGCACCTGCCCTCGCGCCAGATCACCCGACATTTTTAACACCGACTGATGAGCTTCGAGTACCTGCTTGCGATCCGACGAGACCGTGATCGCCAGCACCTTCTGGAATCGTTCCCGTCGTTTCGCGTCCTGGGTTGTGAGCAGGCGTTCCCGCAGCGGAGCATCGATCTCGGATGGTGAGATCGCTTGGCGCTCCAGGGAATCCAGCAGAGTCAGTGCCCACTCTTCTCGGCTGGCCACCACGGACAGAATTTGTGATCGCAAAGTGGGCGAGTGTGATTTCCAACCGGCCAGTAAGACCTGCGCGAGACTCGGATCACTCCGGCTGGCGGCGTGCTCAATGATCGCCTGTTGCAAGCGGGTCGAGGTGCGTGGAACCAGCAGCTCCGACAACAACGCAATATCGCCCGGTGTCCGTTCCGGCTCGCGCATGAGCAGCGCGACGGCGGCGATGCGTAGCGGTTCAGGGGCCTCGGGAGCGGAGACAAGTCCTCGCGCCTGCTCGAAGGTCGCCGTCAGTCGGGCTCGATCCGCAGGTGCGAATGTATCCAGCGACCAATGCCGCGTCGACAACCCGTCGAGCAACTTCGCCAAACTCACCCATTGCCAGGAAGCGAGCTTGTCCGTAGAACTCACGCACGTCTGACCGAGCGCCGTGACAATCAGCGAATCATCTCCGAGGGCTGCTGCCTGACCAAAGAACCTCGCCACCACATCATCGGTGGGATGGACGACGTGTGAGTCCCGCTGCAAATCCACGACCTCTGCCAGAACAAACGGCATCGTGTTGCTGTTCAGGGAACTGAGCACGGCGGCTTGCAAGTAGCCATCTTCGGGCTGCTCGATTGCGAGCCGGGCCAGTGCCCGACCGGCTGCGAGCCCGGTGAAGTCGCCCAGCGTCGACGCCAGTTGCAGCCGGACTTTCGCATCGGGATCAGTCACCAGACTCGCCAACTGCGTGGTGTCGACCGCGAGTCCCGAAGCCAGACGCACCGCCACGCTCCGCACGCCGGGGTGCGGGTCTCTCAGGGATTGAACTATCATGTGGGGAGTCAGCATGCCCAACCCTTCGAGCGTGCAGAGAGCCTGCAATCGAGCTTGCGGACGCTTCCCCCTGGCGGCCAGCGATTGCAATGGTTCGAGGGCCTTCTGGTCCTTCTGTGTGATCAATAGCCGCTGGGCAGTATCACGCTGCCAGGCATTGGAACTCTCGAGCGCGGCGACTAAATGGGCCGTGCCCATCTCGGAAAACCGCGGTACAGGGCGTGCGGGCTGGCCCACAGGAACCACGCGATAGATGCGGCCCTTGTCTTCACCCGCACGAAAGAAGGGGCGCAGTTCGTCCTGGCCAGCGGGGGGCAACCATTGGGGATG
>JANOKO010000986.1:0-1106 GCA_031419335.1 Planctomycetota bacterium | reverse complement strand
GGTCCCCGGAGCGGTAATCCGGATGGCGGCCATCCCCTGCTTGTTGCCTTCAGAAATCGAGCAATTGAGCATGCGGAGTGTGCCGCCGTTGACGATCACCGCAGCCCAAGGGATTCCGGCTCCCAATTCCGGCGGGTCCATCTGGAGTTCTAGTCCTTCCAAGGTGAGTGTGCCCTTGTTGACTCGCACCATATGCCGAGTTTCGGCGTTATCCTGAGGACGCGAACGACGACCATCCTTGTCGTAGCCGACATCGTAACGGAAGACCGGTTGGTATCCGAAACCGGCTTCGAACGTGAGATCGCGATCCACTTCGAGGTGTGGCAGCAGGAATGGCCCGGCCCCATCAATGCGAATGCGGTCTCCCTCTTTCGCGGCCTTGAGAGCGTCTTCCAGAGTATTGAAGCGAGGTTTCTCAGCCTGTGACACAATCTGGAACCGATCCTTTGGCTCCCCGGACAGAAGTCGAGAAATATCGCTGCCGAGGTTCGCTTTTCGCAGGAACAGGATCGCGAACGAAGTATCCGCGAGTGAACCCCAGGTTTCACTCGGGTTCTTCCAAGAGCCATCCATTTCCTGAGTGGCGAGTAGGCCTGTCGCTCCAATGCTGAACCAATCGGTCGAGCCGAACTTTTCCATTCCCAGCACGACTCCCATGCGCTCGACCGACCACATGAAGTAGCGGTTCCCCCCCCCAGCCACACTGACTGCAAATTCACCGGCCTTCTTCAATCCATCTGCGAAGGAGGGATCAGACATCAGTGTGTTCCCTTCCCCCGAGGCGGCAGGTGCTGATCCTGGCTTGGGGGTGATACGGGCCTTGTTCTGCTCGTCCCGGATGACTGTCGCCCGTGCGACAGTCAAACAGAACAACCCCGCAAACGTCATTGACGGACTCGAAGGCTCGTACTTGGTCTCGCCAGTCCCCCCGCCCGCTGGATCACCTGGCAAAGCGACTGCGGGATCCGCACCCGGCACTGCGGGAACAGGTTTGTCCTTCTTCTTTTTCTTCTTAGGCTGTCCGTCCGGATCATCCGTGCCCTCTGCGCCGGGCTTGGTACTTTCGGATCCTGCTTCGGCGACCAGCTTCGTCCACTCTTCGCAAC
>JANOKO010000985.1:0-2961 GCA_031419335.1 Planctomycetota bacterium | reverse complement strand
GTGAAATTCTTCGCCGACACAGCCGCCGATTCGCTGCACGACAGCCACTCATCACTCCAGACGATTATCTGGGCGATCCCGATCATGGGGTTCCTGGGCACTGTGCTGGGGATCACGCTGGCTATTGCCAACGTCACGCCGGATAAGCTCGATACCTCGCTGCCGGAAGTCACCGGCGGTCTGGCGATCGCCTTCGATACGACGGCCATCGCGCTGCTGTTCTCACTCGGACTGGTGTTCGGTTCGCTGTTCGTGAAGCGGAAAGAGGACACGATTCTCTCGAAGGCGGAAGAGTCGGCACTGGGTCTGTGCGGGGCCATGATCGATGGTCCAGCGACTCCGGACCACTCGATCATGCTGGCCGAACAGGAGTCGGCCCGGCGACTGATCGAAAGCACCGGCGGCTTGATCGAAAGGCAGTCGACCCATTGGCAGGAGTCGCTCGACGCCCTCCGCGAGCGCTGGTCGTCCACCATCTCAGACCACGAACAACTGCTCGGCGAGTCGCTCAAGAGCGGGACCGAGTCGAGCCTGTCCGCACACACCGCACAGCTCGAAGCGATCCGGGGCGAGTTCCTCACCGCCTGCCAACTCGTTTCGCAGCATGTCTCCGCCACGATCGAGAAGATCGAGGACGACCGCCGCTCCCACGACACCGCCCGTCAGCAACAGCTCGAATTCTGGACGACGATGCTCCGCGAGGACATCGGAGCCGCAGCAAGGCAACAACAATGGCATCTCCGCAACATGCTGGATGAGTTCGCCAGCAGACTCGAAACGTGGCAGGGAAGTTTCCAACACCTCGCGACGGCCAGCGAGTCGCAAGCCGCCACGCTGTCCCATCACAGCGAACACCTTGTTCGCATCGTGGGCCACGAGGAACAGCTCGCGGGGCTGCAACTGAGGCTCAACGAGAACCTCGAAGCGCTGCGAGGCACCGAAAAGTTCGAGGAGTCAATCCACAGCCTGAATGCCGCGATTCATCTGCTGACAGCGCGTGTGCATTCGCGAGCCGCGTAAGCCAAGGCGTAGCTACGTTCGCCAGAACGTGGGCTGCCGGAACCCACGCCTGAACTCGGGGACAGACTTCCGAAGTCTGTTGGCAACCGACAACGCCGAGAACATATTCCCACCTTCTGGCGAAGGTAGCTACAAGGAAAGACCCCCGATGCGAGCCCGTGTGACGTGAGTCGTCGACAGACCGGACAAGCTGTTTCCCTCTTTCCCTTTCTGGCCGTATTAGTCAGTGCGATGGGGGCGCTGATCTTGTTGCTGTTGGTGACAACGCGGCAATTGCATCACAAAGCCGTCGAGCGGGCCAAAGCGGAGCAAGCCTTCGTTCAGTCTCAACGCGACTCGAAGGCCGAAGCCGCCCGACACATCGTTCCGTTGCCCCTGCCCGAGGACCACCCGGCCTTCCAGACCGACGCTGCCGAATTCGTGATTACCGTGCCCTCCCCGGCCAAGCAACTGCTGCCGTCGCCACCGCCCAAAGCATCCGATCGCACCTGGGAGAAGGAGCAACTCCGTGCAGAGTGGGAATCGAAACTCGCAGCCCTGCGCGACAACTGGAAGAGCCTGCAGCAACGATTGCAAGAGGGCCAGACGCTGGTGAGTACTCAGTCCCAACTCGAGGCCGATCTCGCCGCCGAGTTGGCCCGCTTGCAACAACTCATCAACACGCTACAGGCCGATCAAGGCCATCTGCAGCAGGAAGTCACAACGGTCAAGACCACCAAGCAAACCCTGGCTCAGCAGGTCGCCGAATTGAAAGTGGAACTCGCACGCTTGAAGACCGAGAAAGTCGAGCAGGCCGACAAGTTCCAACTGGTCCCGTATCTGGGGGCTTCGCCGACTCGTCGCCGCCCGATCATCATCGAGTGCGAGGCGAAGTCGGTCCGATTCGCCTCCGAGGATATCGCGATCTCAGCCCGTGATGTCTCGGGGTTCAGCGCGGCTTACAACCCGGTTCGCGCTGGCACAGAGGCCTTGCTGGCCTACTGGGAAGCTCAACGACAGTCGGCCAGTTCGCTGGTTGCGATGGAGCCTGAGCCCTACTTGCTGTTTGTGATTCGTCCGGGTGGAACGGTGTCGTATTACGTGACACGGCGGATGTTGGAGGGACTGCCAGCCGAATCTGGCTATGAATTGGTAACAGAGTCGCAGGAACTCATCTGGCCCGTCTCGACTCCAGAAGCCAAGGTCGCCTGCCAGAAAGCCATCGACGAGGTGCTGGGAGTGCGGAGTCGCCTGACATCTAAGACTCCGAGTGGACGCTTGCCTATCGCTGATGAGTTGCAATACGAGGGACAGAGCGGGGAATTCGTCCTCGAAGAGGTCCAGAAGCTGCGAAACCCAGAGCAGAAGACCTTCATCGGCGGCCAGCGGATAACCCGCCTGGAGCGATCGCGGTCTGGCATCCCGGGTTACAAACCGCCGACCGCACCCGAACGAGAAGGCTTCGTCGGCCCCAAGCTGACAGACCTCCAGGACGAGTTTGGGAATATGCCTCCGCGTCCACAGGCTGCGCGCGAGTCACTGGCTGGAAAACGCCTTGTGCCGGGGCGTCCGTTCTTCACGGAACATCCGCCGCGAACGGGAGGCAGTGGCTCTGGAGAGGTCGATTCGACCGCTCCCGCCGACCCCTCAATCGGTGGGTCTGTGGGGCCCATCCGCAAGCTGAAGCCCGGTTGGGAGTCGCAGTATCCTGGCACGCCAGTCGACCCCCACCGCATGCTGGCCATGACTCCTGCGGAGTTGGACCGCCACATGAATCCTCCGACGGAAGCTCGCGGACCGGTCGGCAATTACGGGGAAGCCGGGCGCGGCGAGGGCGACAGCTCTGGTGAGGCGACCTCCGCATTCGGCGAGCCGTGTGAGTTCCCATTGTGGGGAGGGGCATGCGGTTTGAGTGGCTGGCGGTCCGCCCGCCCGGTCGTGGAGGAGAGGAGATCGTTGACC
>JANOKO010000984.1:0-3287 GCA_031419335.1 Planctomycetota bacterium | reverse complement strand
CCGGAGCAACATCTCCCGCATAGTTCGTGCAACGGTTTCACACCGACTGGGCAGAGGTTCCCCTTCGAAGTCCCGGTCGCGCACGTGGAAGCTGTCGATGACCGCCCCAGTGTTGGTGGTCGTGATTTCTGCCGAGAGAATCGACATGTGCAGCGCGGTGAGTACGCCAGCTAGCCGGTGAAAGCAGCCCTCCGTCGCTTTGGCATTACGTGTGAAGATGCGGTACTCCACGGTCTGCGTGACCGGCTCGTAGACGCTGTCCACGATGACTTCTTCTGCGGTGAGTCGGTGCAGGATCCGCAGGTCGGCAGCCACGCGATCGGCCTCGGTACAGGTGAAGTAATACGAGGACAACCCGGCCAGTTGGGACTCGATCCAGTCGCGCGGGATCGCGGGGTCCGACTGCGTGAGAATCGCCTCCACCTCAGCGGTCGTCTGCCGCAGGCGGGCCGCCTCGTACTCGCCGTAGTGCCGACCGCTCAGGACCACGAACGACCGGTCGTAGAACTCACCCAGTTGCAGGGCCTTCCAGTGACTCCATGTTCCCGGACCGACGGCGGTGACATCCGCCACGGTGAGCGCGTACAGCATCTGCAACCGTTCCGGAGTTTCACACCGCTGGGAGAATCGCACGATCTCCCCCTCGTCCGTGTGGTCACGACGAAAGGCGATGTCGGCCATTTCCAGATGCCAGCGAATCAGGAACTTCAGCGTGTCGATCTGTGAGGACGGGAGACACAACCGCTGTCCCACAGTGACCGCGATTCGTTCCCCCACCAGGCAGTGGTCCTCAACAAACCCCTTGCCGATGTCATGCAGCAGCAGGGCCAGATGTAGCAGAGCCTTGTTCTCCATCTCGCGATACACCTGCTGCACCAACGGGCCGCTGTCGGACGGATAGTGCGTTGCCACGGCAACGGCCCGGATGGTGTGCTCATCGACCGTGAAATGGTGATACGGATTGAACTGCATCAGGCAGCGAATCCGCGTGTACTCTGGCAGCACGATGTCAAGTATTTCGGTCTCGACCATGCTTCGCAGAATCTGAGGCAGGGCTCGCCCGTACTTCAGGATGTCCATGAAGTAACCCGCCTCAGTGGACGAGAGCGCCGAACCCTTCAGATTCGAGGCGGCTCGCTTCAGGCCCTCTTCCAGGGCCTGGCTGGGCAAGACTCCCTGCGAGGCACACAGCCGATAGACCCGCAGCACGCTGGCCAGACTGCGAGTGACCACCGACAGCCCGTGTGACGTGCAATCGACGGTCTCACCGACATGCAGCACGCCCTCGGCGCGGTGGCTCACAAGGTAATTTCTGACTCGGGCCAACAGCGGACGGGGACGATTGCGGGCGACGAACCGCCGGGCGATCGACGCCACCTGGGTCGTGTGCCGGAAGTATTCCTGCATCAGCCGTTCCACGCCCCGTTGCGTGTCTGTGTTCTGATAAAGGCGTTCTTGGGCCACGCGCAGCTGTTCGTCGCGGCTGAATTTCTCTTCGGCCTGGTTGTGGCTGTAATGCAGGTTGATTCGCAGCCAGGTGAGGAACTCCCAGGCCTGCTTGAGGACCAGAGCCTCGTCTTTCTCCAAGGCCCCTTTCATTCGCAACGAGTCGATATCGGCGACCCCGAGAGTGGCATATCCGACCCAACGGATCAGGTGCAGGTCACGCAGCCCGCCCGAAGAGGTTTTGATGTCGGGTTCGAGTTCCTGAACAGCGCGACCGTCTTTCCATTCCGATTCGCGCGTACGGACGCCTTCGTCGATGAACTGTCGCAGGCGGCGATCAATCACCTGCCGCCGAAAACTCCGTACAAGTTTGTCAAACTGGGGCTGGGATCCCCACAACAGGCGGGCTTCGACCAGTGACGTGGCAAACTTGGCATCGACCTTGGCGAACTCGATGCACTGGGGGATTGTCCTGAAACTGGCACTCACGTCGAGCCAGGAATCAGTACAGGCCCGGGACATGCGGACCTGGTCCTCGCCAAATTCCGAACCCTTTCCGCCATTGAGATACAGGATATCGATGTCTGAATAGGGACAGATTTCGCCGCGTCCGGTGCCACCCACGGCAATCACGGCGCAGGACTTCTGGAGTCGGTCGACTCGATCGGGCGCGGTGTCGAGGAGGATTTCGTGCCACAGGTCGAGAGTCAGAGTTTCAAAACTCTGGCACAGATTCGTTGCGGCCTGAATCCCGGGCGAGCCGGAGGCAAACAACAGCCGCCCCTGCTCGCGAATCTCAGCGATCCGCTGGCGGTAGCGAATGGCGTCATCAATCGTAAATGCCATGAAGGGGGCCAAGGGGGGGCTGGATTGTCGGCGATTTCTCCGGAATCGCTGTCTGTTGGCGATTCGTGAGCCGTTCTCGACGGCGAGCGCCGCACCAGCGATTTCAGAGAAACCGACGACAACCCTCTCTGCGCCACACTCACAGAAAACGTTGAGGCTCGGGCGAATTCCGCCCGAGCCCCGACTCCTGGTGAGGTAACTGGCTAGATGGCGGTATCGCCCGTCTCGCCAGTGCGGATACGGATCACCTCATCGATGGTCGAGATGAAGATCTTGCCGTCTCCGACCTTACCGGTTCGAGCCGCTTCGATGATAATCTTCACGGCCTTGTCGACATCGCCGTCGTTGACGACAAGCTCCATCTTGAGCTTCGGCAGGAAGTCGACCGTGTATTCGGCCCCTCGGTACTGTTCCTTGTGGCCCCGCTGGCGACCAAAGCCGCGAACTTCCGTGACCGTCATGCCGACGATGTTGGCTGCGGTCAAGGCGTTCTTGACTTCTTCCAGCTTGAAGTGCCGGATGACTGCTTCGATTTTCTTCATGAGACTGATCCTGTGTTTGAACGGTGCTTGCGAACCGAAAGTGTATGAAATGTAGAATCGGGCGCGCAGGGCAAATTGCCCTGGCAGCCCCGAGGGTGGCTACAGCGAACCTTCGTTCGTTTCGCCGGTGCGGATGCGAATCGCGTCCGGGACTGTACTCACGAAGATCTTGCCATCGCCAATCTTGCCTGTACGGGCTGTCCGAAGAATCGTATCCACGATCTTCGTTTTCTCCGAGTCCGAAACCACGACTTCGACCTTCACTTTGGGGAGAAAGTCGACGATGTATTCCGCTCCTCGGTAATGTTCCTTCTGCCCCTTCTGGCGTCCGAAACCTCGCACTTCCGTGACGGTCATGCCGTGGGCTCCGGCCTGCGTGAGGGCGTCCTTGACCTCTTCCAGCTTGAAGTGCCGGATGACTGCTTCGATTTTCTTCATGAGACTGATCCTGTG
>JANOKO010000983.1:0-16623 GCA_031419335.1 Planctomycetota bacterium | reverse complement strand
CGTTAAAACTATCGAACACTCCCCCACTCGCCGATTGGGGAGTCGCTATTACGTGGGAAGTGTTGGATCCTTCATCGGAAGTGTTGGCTCTTTCGTGGGGATTGCCCAGAACCAGCTTCTCGACGGGCAGATTGAGCTGTTCTTCCACAAACCCGCCATACGTGCCCCCGATTTGAGGGAACGCATGTAAGAGGGCGGCCACCGCTCGCGCCGTTTCCCCCGGCTTTTGATCGGCAACACCGTGGATGGTAATGATGGCGGTTTTTGACATGGCTCAATCCTTAATCGCGATAGACAACCACTGGACCGTTGCGCCTGTTTTTATGACCGCCGGGTTTTCAAATGTCAATCATCCCCAAAGCCACTCCGATGCCAGGTAGTTCATCCCAAACATCGGTGAATTGACCGCAACGGGGTCTTGTCATTTGGCCCAGAGTTGTCCGCATCGCAGGAAACCCTGAGTTTGATACCAATATCGGACGTTTCAACCCCACTGGGTTTGCGTCCAAGATCAGACGCAACTCCGATGAGGTTTGCTCCTCGCCGGACATCCGGCGTGGCACGTTGGACTCACACCCAGCGCTCGCTGGGTTTGGCCAGCTCTAGCGACCGCCTGTGGAACATGCTGCTCGCCGCCTGGGGACGGGCAGGAATGCTCGCCCGGCTTCGGACTGCCTCTCAGTACTCGACCTTCATCGCCATCGGCATGCGTCTTCCAAACCCAAACGCTCTGGGAGTGAGCTTGACGCCCGGGGGCATTTGGCGGCGTTTGAACTCGTTGCGGTCGAGGCGTTGGGCGACCCAGCGGACTTGCTCGATGGGGAACAGCTTGGCGAGTTCCGTGATCGAGTCCTCGCGGTCGACGAGCCCTTCAAGAATTCCGTCGAGGATGGGGTAGGGAGGGAGGGTGTCCTGATCGAACTGATCCGGAGCGAGTTCGGCGCTAGGGGCCTTGTCGATGGTGCTGTTCGGGATCACCTCTCGCTTCTCGACGGTCGAGTTAATGTACCGGGCGAGGGCGTACACATCTTTCTTATAGAGGTCCGACAGCACCGCGAAGCCGCCGCACATGTCGCCGTACAGCGTGCAGTACCCCACGGCCAACTCGCTCTTGTTTCCGGTGGCCAGGGCAATCCAGCCGTGGCGGTTGCTGCGGGTCATCACTGTAGCTCCTCGAATTCTCGCTTGCAGGTTCTGGTCGGCGAGGCCCGCGGGCTGACTGGCGAGGTCTGTGTGGATCAACGGCAACCCTTCGTACGCCTGATGCACGGAGTCGATCGGGATTAGTTGGCCATCGACGCCAAGGGCTTTCACTAAGGCCCAGGCGTCGTCGATCGAATGTTGGCTGCTGTAACGACTGGGCATGAGCAGTCCGTGAACATGCTGCGGTCCGACGGCTCGGGCGGCGATGTAACAGGCGACCGCGCTGTCGATTCCGCCTGAAAGACCGAGGACGCAATCGGTGAATCCGCAGCGCCGCATGTAGTCCTTGAGGCCGAGGACTAGTGCCTCCAGCAGTTGATGCTCGCGCGGGGGGTCGCGCGGGTCGAGGACGCGCGGGAGCGACTCGAGGTCGACGATATCGAGGTCCGTACGGAACCCGGCGGATTGGTGGCGGATCTGGCCTTGGCCGTCCATGACGAAACTGTGGCCATCGAAGACGATGTCGTCCTGGCCGCCGATCTGGTTGACGAAGACGAAGGGGATCCCGGTGGCCTGGGCGTGAGCTGCGATGATTTCTCGCCGGCGGGCGGGCTTGTAGCCCTCAAATGGGCTGGCAGACAGGTTGATCAACACGTCCGTTCCCCGTTGGGCCAGTGCCAGAATCGGGTCAACGAGCTGCTCCTCTGGAGTGTGATAAAATGTCTCGGGCTGGCCCCACCAGGCGTCCTCGCAGATATGGATGCCGAGTTTGCGGCCTAAAAACTCGATGGGGCGTAACTGCTCTGGGCGTTGGGGGCGGAAATACCGCCGTTCATCGAAGACATCATAATTCGGAAGCAGTGTCTTGTGAACGCGAGCGACCACTGCCCCATCGGCCAACAGAGAAGCGGAGTTGTGGAGTGAGCCATGCTCACCCGTTGAGGGATGTCCGACCAGAATCGCCGCTCGACCCGCGGTGCATCCCGCCAAATCCCGCACCACCGCTTCACAACTGCTTACAAATCCATCACGCAACAACAAGTCTTTCGGCGGGTATCCGCAGACCGCTAACTCTGGCAATACCAGCAGTTGCGCCCCATTTTCGGAGGCACCGCGGTGGGCCTGCTCAATCAATTGGCAATTTCCACGGAGGTCTCCGATTGTGGGGTTGATCTGACCAAGGGCGATTTTCATGGTGCAGCCTGCACTGCTGGAATGATTGGAATGAGTTGCCAAACCGGACATCGAACATCGATTACGGAGCTCGAAAGGGGAAGAAAGATTTTCGAGAACCTTGACAGCCCAGCCGGGGTCGATACCTTACCTACCCGCTGGCCCCATCGTCTAGTGGCCTAGGACACAGGATTTTCAGTCCTGTTACTGGGGTTCGAATCCCCATGGGGTCATCCAGAAACGCCATGCCGACCCTTCGGCGTGGCGTTTTTCGTTGGTATTGGTGCAAGTATCGCGATCCGCGTCGCGTTGTTCCGGCCATTGCATTGCGCTTCACCTCCCCCTCGAGCTGGCGTCGAAACAAACTTGAGCAGTTGGATTCGAGAACTGAGTTTGGAAGGCGGCAGACGTGGAAGGCGACAATTCCTGGCGGGAATTCTTTGAGAACTGGCCCCAGACAATTCCGAAGGTCGGGGTGCTGATCCCCTCTTTCGGGGAACCAGTGGCGTTCAACGACTTTCGAGTCAACGAGGGGATTCTGCTCGTCCAGCGGGAACGGCCCGACACCATCGGAGCCCGCAAACTGATGGTCAGCTTCACAGCGATTTTGGCCTTGAAGCTCGTCGATGTCGAGCCACTGGATCACTATGAGACCATGGGGTTCCACTCCTGATCCAGTCTGTTGCCACGTTCGCCAGAACATGGGCTACCGGAACCCGTATTCGCACCAACCCATTGCTCAAGCCCCCTGGATATCGTTGCGGGCCAGGCCACCGAGAACGTGAGCTACCGACAACGACATCCGAAGTCATCAGTGACCTCGGATGTCTGAAAGTGAGGCAAGGCTTTTCCCTGGCGTCCTGGAGGCTGCCTGATAATCAGGCAGCCTGTTTGTTAGGCACAACCACTCTTGTTGAATATGCTGGACGCCCTGGCGGGTGGCTGATATCCTTTTGATGTCGTGGCTGAATTGATTCAAGTCGACTCTCTCATGGTTGAGAAAGTGGCCACGTACAATCTCAGGAAGGAGGCAGCCATGTTGGTATTGTCCAGGAAGGCAGGCGAACGCATCCTCATCGGCGAGAATGTCGTGATTAACATCGTTCGCATCGGGCCAAACACCGTCAAGATCGGGATCGATGCTCCGAAAAGCATGAACATCATTCGTGAAGAACTTTGCGAGACCGTTGCTGCATTGCCTGAAATGGGTATTGAGGCCAACAAGCCTAAGTAGCGACGTGCCATATTTCACCCCAGCGTACAGCAAGGCATTCCATGCTGGGAGTGTGGTTTGTCGTTTTCCGTCAGCTCTCAGGCGATTGGCTGGCTGCTGTGCGTTTTGAGGTGAAGGCGGGTGGAAGCCTATCCCACAAATAATTCCGTGATCGGGTTTCCGCTGGGCAGGATCGGGATCGGTCGGCCCGCGTTGTTGATGTAGTGCTGATCCGTGTCGATCCCCAAATGTCGATAGATCGTGGCCAGCACATCCTGCGGCGACTTGGGATTGGACTTGGGAAAGGCCCCGTGTGCATCTGACTCCCCGACCACTCGGCCCCCTTGAATCCCTCCTCCGGCGAGGGCGGCGCTGAACACATTCGGGTAGTGGTCACGACCCGCGTCATTGTTGATACGCGGCGTACGACCGAACTCACCCCAGGCCACCACCAGCACATCGTTGAGCAGTCCCCGCTCTCGCAAATCGGTGATGAGAGCGGTGTAGGCCCGGTCCCAGCGAGGCAGAAACCCGAGTCGTAGCGACTCGAATCCCTTCACATGTGTGTCCCACCAGCGGAGGTCGACCGTCACCAGCCGGACACCCGATTCAACCAGTCGGCGTGCCAGCAGAATTCGCTGGCTCCATGCCGGTGCCCCGCAACGGTTCGACGCTCCGGGGTCAAACGCGGGCATGAATCCATATCGCTCGCGGGTCTCGGGAGACTCCGTATCCAAGTCGAACGCCAGCCTCGCCTCGTTTGAAGTCATCATGTTCCAGGCTTGACTTTGGAAGCGGTCCAAAGCCTGCACCTGCCCCTTCGCATCGGCCTCGCGTATCAGTCGGTCGAAGCTCGCCAGCATCGCGCGACGATCCCCCAGGCGAGCGACGCTCAGCCCCTCCGGCATTGAGAAATTCGGCACGCTGAACGGGCCGGGAGTGGCTGGATCGCTCTGCGTTTCAAATGGCTGATTGGCCGCTCCTAAATAGGCCGCCCCCGTGCCAGGCACTTGGCGAGGAATCATCACATACGAGGGCAGCCGAGGATTCAGCGGCCCCAATTGGTCTGCCACAATCGAGCCACAGCTGGGATGGATGTTTTCATCGGGAGACGGGCCGGACTTGTGCCCCGTGAAGCACATCTGATCCCCGGATGAATGCCCGGCGTCCTCGTGGGTTAAGCTGCGCACAATCGACCATTGATCCATGATACCCGCTGTCATCGGCAGCATATCGGTCAGCTGGATTCCCGGCACTTTGGTGGATATGGTGCCGAATTCGCCCCGGTATTCGGGGGGAGCGTTGGGCTTGGGATCCCACATATCAATATGGCTGGGACCGCCCCGCATCCAGAGAATGATGACCGACTTGGCACGGTGGGTGGACTGTGTTTCAGCTCGAGTTTGAGCCAACAACAACTGGGATAGGCTCAAGCCCGTCGCCCCCAGAGCCCCCAGCTTGAGAAACCCACGCCTGCCCAATGCCCCGTTCTGCCAAGATTCACCACTCTGGGTTGTGCGATCTGGATGATCGATCACAGAATTGCCTCTGGAATGATGCGAAAACCATTTGTCGCCATTCAAATCTATCGGTCGTATCAACATCGGTCAATGAATATCGCAGCCTGCGACTTGAATCGTTGTCACAGTCACAGCGACACTGTCGTAACCGTGTGTACAAAAGTGCGCCCTATCTTTTGTGCCGGGTTGAGTCTGGGTTCCTGCGTCGGTATCCTGTTTCCCTTCAACTGCGTGGTTCGCTTCGTGGAGGTGGGAGGCGGTGTCTCCCGAAAGTGGTCGCGGACGGCACACAACAACACAGCGGAGCAAAGGGCGTGCGATTCTCTTTGGTCGATCGAATCCTGACACTCGAGCTGGGCAAGTCCATCACGGCGGTCAAGAATCTGTCGATCGCAGAAGAGTACCTGGCCGACCACTTCCCCGGCTTCCCGGTCATGCCGGGGGTGCTGATGATCGAGTCGCTAGTGCAGGCGGGAGGCTGGCTGCTGCGAGAAACGGAAGGGTTTCAGTACAGCACAATCCTCCTCAAAGAGGCCCGGGCGGTGAAGTTCAACAACTTCGTCAAGCCGGGCCACACCCTCTGCGTCGAGTGCGAAATCACCAAGCGCGAGGGGAACCTGTACACGCTGAAGTGTACGGGGACCGTGGACGGCACCTCAGCGGTCAGCGCCAAGCTCACCCTGGAGCAGTTCAATCTGGCCGAGCGGAATCCCGAATTGAAGAAGTCCGACGACCTGCGGATTCAGAAGCTGAGGGAGTTGTTTGCCTGCCTGTGGAGTGAGAGACCAGAGACGAGAGACGAGAGTTGAGAGCCAGAAATCTCAGACTCGAATCACCCGATCTTCAACTGTTCACAACTCTGGCTCTCGACTCTTCTCTCTCGTCTCTCTTTTCTCTGAGATCATCATGAAACTGGCAGGCAAATTCGCACTGGTCACCGGCGGCAGCCGTGGGATTGGCAAAGCGGTCGTCGAGGCGCTGGCTCGTGAAGGGGCCAAGGTGGCCTTCGTCTATCACTCCAAAGCCGACGCCGCGAATGCGCTCGTCGCCGAACAAGCCGCCCGGGGACACGAAGTCATCGCCTTCCAGGGGGATGTCAGCAAGAAGGACGAGGCCGATGCCATCGTCCAAAAGGTTCTTGAGAAGTGGTCACGGATCGACATCCTGGTCAACAACGCCGGGATCATCAAGGACGGTCTGCTGGCTGCCATGACCCTCGAAAACTGGCAGGCGGTGATCGACACCAACCTGACCAGCGTGTTCAACTTCGCCCAGGCCGTCATGCGACCGATGATGTCACAGCGGTACGGTCGCATCGTCAACATGTCGAGTGTGGCCGCCGAATACGGGAACCAGGGGCAGGTCAACTACGCGGCCAGCAAGGGCGGGATTCAGGGGCTGACCCGCTGTCTGGCAGCGGAAGTCGGACGCCGGAATATCACCGTCAACGCTATCGCTCCCGGTTTCATCGAGACCGACATGACCGAAACGGTGCGGTCGATGGGCGGTGACAAGTTCAAAGAAGTCGTGGCCGGGATTTCGCTGCGTCGCCTCGGGAAGCCGGAGGACATCGCCAATGCGGTGCTGTTCCTGGCCAGCGATGACGCCGCGTACATTACTGGACACGTGTTGACAGTCGACGGGGGTTTGACCCTCGGCGGCATCTAAACGTAGCAGAAGTCGTGAGACTTCTGACGGCAGAACTCGACGAGTTCTGCGACCAACTGTTCGCATCGCAGATCGGTTTCGGAGCGGGGTCAGACAATCCGGCTCGGAGGGTCCGAAGGGTGTGGCGATGGTCGCCACCCCAGCGCGTTGCATTGATGACGGGAGATACCCATGCCGAGTCGTGATGAGATTTTCGAGAAGGTCCGTGAGACATTGGTCGATGCGCTGGGGGTCGATGACGATGAAGTCACCTCGACAGCTACGCTCATCGGCGATCTGGGAGCAGAGTCGATTGACTTCCTGGACATCGTGTTCCGGCTCGAAAAGAACTTTGACATCAAGATCCCTCGAGGTGAGCTGTTCCCCGAGAACATCGCTTCGGCGGACTCTGGCTTCGTTGCGGGCGGCAAGATCACCGATAGCGGTCTGGATGAATTGCGGACCCGCATGCCGCACGCCGACATCGAAAAGTTCGCAGCTGACCCCCGCGTGGAGCGGATGTCGGACTTGTTCACCGTCGACATGATCTGCAAGTTCCTGGCCGCCAAGCTGGGTGCGTAACTGTAGGACGGGCCCATTGGCCCGTCCTTTGAATCCGTTGAGCGTTACACACCGCAAAGACTTCCGAAGTCTTCCGAGACTTCGGAAGTCTGGCCGCTCAACCCTCAACCCTCAACGATCTCCCCCATGCGCTGGTTCTGGATCGACCGTTTTATCGAATTCCACAGCGGCAAGTCCGCCAAGGCCGTGAAGAACGTGTCCCTGGCGGAGGAGCACCTGCACGACCATTACCCTGGTTTCCCGGTCATGCCCGGCTCGCTGATGATCGAGGGGATGGCCCAGACCGGCGGCATCCTGCTCGGTGAATCCCACGGGTTCAAGCATGTAGTGATCCTCGCCAAGATCCCGAAGATGACCTTTCATAGTTGGGCCCAACCCGGCGACCAAATAATCTATTCCTGCGAATTACTCGACGCCCGCGATGAAGGCGGCATGGTCAGCGCCCGCGCGACCTGCGGCGACCGCCTCATCGCCGAAGGCGAAATCTTCTTCGCTCATGTCGACAAATCCCAAGCCGGTCCGGCCGGAGCGAACCAGAAGAACTTCGTGTTCGAACTGGGCCTGCTGGATGTGCTGGATGTCGGTAAAGCGGGCGACGGAACGTGAGCCGACTTGCATGCAGGTCTCCCGTAGAGATGCGAATTCTTTGCGAATTCTTGATGGAGGGAGAATAACGGTGGCAGGGTGCGTCGGCGAAAGTCGGGGAGAGGTTGCGAATGAGAGAGTCGTACTGTGTAAGACCTAGCCAGTTGCCTGAGCCTCGAGTGATGCGGCGGGTCGCAGGGTGGCACCGGTTGGGTCGCTTTGGACCCTACCGGTGTGCCTTGGCACAAGAGGTGACCCGGAGAACACGCTTCGTGCATGAACCTCTTTCGGCTGTGTGGCCCCGGTCGAGTCCATCGCGACTCAACCGGGGCCACCCCCGCGACGGTCGATTGACACTCGCCCACGTTCTGGCGAATGTCGTTACTGAATCCAACCCCCGCCGATCACGCGGTCTTCGTTGTAGAGGACGAGGGCCTGACCCGGTGCGATGCCCATTTGCGGTTCGTCGAATTCGACGTGGAGGTGGTCGTTGTTGATCAGCGTGGCGGTGCAGGCGGCGGGGGTGTGCTGGTAGCGGATTTGGGCGGTGCAGCGGACTTCAGTCAGGGGATGCTCGATCAGCCAATTCAGTTTGTTGGCGTCGAGCGATGAACGCCCGAGGTCGGACTTCGTGCCGATCACCACGCGATGCGTCTCTGGCTCGATGCGGACGACGAAGCGCGGCTCGCCGAACGCCACGCCCAAGCCCTTACGCTGCCCGATCGTGAACTGCTGAAAACCCGAGTGCTGGCCGAGCACTTTGCCCGCCGTGTCGACGAGTTCTCCAGCTGTGTCTTGGGCACCGCGGTAGCGGGTGATGAATCCGGCGTAATCGTTGTCGGGGATGAAACAGATTTCCTGCGAATCGGGTTTGTTGGCAGTTTGAATTCCCGCCTGCCGCGACATCTCGCGAATCGCGGGCTTGGTGTATCCGCCGACCGGGAAGATCACATGCTTCAGGATCTCGCGCTCGATTCCAAACAGGACATAAGACTGGTCCTTATCCATGTCGAGACCCCGGAACAGACCCGGTTGGTCCTCGCCCACATCCTGCACTTGCGCGTAGTGACCACTGGCGATGCAGTCCGCTCCGACCTCCTGAGCGAACTCCCAAAGCTTGCCGAACTTCAGCCAGATGTTGCACATCACGCACGGGTTCGGAGTCCGGCCCGCGAGGTACTCATCGGCAAAGTAATCCTTGATCTTCCCAAACGCATCTTGAAAGTTCAGGGCATGAAACGGGATATCGAGCGAATCCGCCACCCGCCGCGCATCCGCCGCATCCCCGGCGCTGCAACACCCTTGATGATGCGGCTTGAGAGAGACAATCGGCAACGAGCCCACCTCGCACGACGTTTCGTCGGCAATCCCCGAGCGCATGAATAGCCCAATGACCTCGTGCCCCTGTTGCTTCAGCAACCAGGCCGAAGCCGAGCTATCCACCCCGCCGCTCATGGCCAAAACCACACGCATCGAACGCAGCACTCTTTGGGAATACGGACTCGAACATCTGCCGGTATTCTAACAGCGAGCTGGGAAACAGGCACATCAGTCAGCGGCCCGCTGCTCGCCGTTACGCCTTGGTGGGTTTACACCGATACCCGATGCCGCGCACGGTCTCGACGAAATCAGCGAGATCATCGAGCTTCTTACGGAGCGCGCGGATGTGGACATCAATGGTTCTCTCCATTGAGTTTGCGTCCTCACCTCGACAACAGTCGAGCAGCTCGTGGCGGCTGAACGTGCGGCCCGGTTGTCGGGCCAGCGTGAACAGCAGACGGAATTCGGTGGGGGTCAGCAGGAGTTCGACCCCGTCGCGTTTGACGATGTGATTGGTCTTATCGATCTCGATGTTGCCGATGACGACCACATCGGTCACCTCCGCAGCCGGGTCGCGGCGGCGGAGCAGAGCTTTGACTCGTTCGATGAGGGGCTTGACGCGGAACGGCTTGGCGACGAAATCATCCGCCCCCATGTTGAAACCGACGATCTCATCGGTCTCGTCCCCCTTGGCGGTGAGCATCAGCACGCGAATTCCCTGCGTTCGAGGATCGCTTCGCAAACGCCGACAGACTTGCAATCCGTCGACATGCGGCAACATCAGATCGAGGATCATCAGATCCGGCGGGGAGGTCTGGCACTTCTGGATCGCCTCACGGCCATCGCAGGCAGTGGTGACTTCGAAGTTTTCCTTTCTCAGGTTGTAAGCCAACACATCGACGATGGCGGGCTCGTCGTCCACGACCAGAATTCGAGTCTTGCTCATGAGAACTGTCTACGCAAAAGGACGAGTTGGGATGACAACGAAAGGGACTTTGACATGGCACCCTGCTAACTCTGAGATTCCAGACTCTTCCAATGCCGAATGATCTTGCCTTCGACCAGATAGACAACATCTTCCGCGATATTGGTCGCGTGATCCGCGACCCGTTCCACCTGTCGCACTGCGGAAAACAAGTGCAAAAGCGCATCGAGCCGGTCCGGCTGGCGATGCATTTCGTCGATCAGGTGTTGGATCAATTCGGCATTCGCCTGATCGATCGAGTCATCGTCCAGGCAGACCTTGCGCGCCAACTGGGTATCGAGGGTGACATACGCATCAATGCTGCGGTGCAGCATGTCCACGGCGGCCTGAGCCATGTCGACCAGCTTGTCTGGGATTTGGAGTTCCGGAGCATCCAAGAGCCCGACCGCGCGCTCGACAATATTGACGGCCAGATCGGCCACTCGCTCCAGTTCGCCCGAGATTTTGAGGACGGTGGTAATCCGGCGCAAGTCGATCGCCACCGGCTGATGCAGTGCGAGAATCTTGAGGCACTTGTCCTCAATCTGCACATCCCAGCGATCGATCTCTGTGTCCTGCTCCGTCAACGCTCGCGCGTCCGCAAGGCTCGGATGGGACAACTGAGCGACGGCGCGATGGATGAGATCTTCGACTTTCGCACACATCGAGAGCAAATCCCGGTGCAGATCGTCGAGGTCGATTTGGAGGTGTGCGGACATGGGAGTGAGGGGGTAGAGGTGAGTGAGATGAGAGGGAGGCAAGACCAACTTGCAATCGGTGGACGGTCTTATTGAAAACTCACAACAGACGACTGAGAACTCCTCTCAGCCAAATCGTCCGGTGATGTAGTCTTCCGTATGCTTCTCGCGAGGCTTGGTGAAGAGCTGTTGCGTGTCGCCCATTTCGACCAGGTGCCCCTGGTAGAAAAAAGCGGTCACGTCGCTGACACGGGCGGCCTGCTGCATGTTGTGGGTGACGATGATGATCGTGTAGTTCGCCTTGAGTTCGAAAATCAGGTCTTCGATGCTGGCGGTCGAGCGGGGATCGAGAGCCGAGGCGGGCTCGTCCATCAGCAGCACATCGGGGTTCGTGGCCAAAGCCCGCGCGATACACAGCCGTTGTTGTTGACCGCCAGAGAGGGCCATGGCCGAATCGCCCAAGCGGTGCTTGACCTCGTCCCACAACGCTGCCCGCTTGAGACAGGTTGTGACGATCTCTTCCAGCTCACGTCGGTCGCGAGTACCGGACAGACGCGGGCCGAAGGCGACGTTCTCGAAGACCGATTTGGGGAACGGCGTCGACTTCTGGAACACCATGCCGATCCGCTTGCGGAGGGCGACCACATCGATCTCCTTGCCATCGATGTTGATCCCTTCGAGGAGGATCTCGCCGGAATGATGTGCCCCCTCGACAATGTCGTTCATGCGGTTGAGAGTCCGCAGGAACGTACTCTTGCCGCACCCCGAGGGGCCGATCAGAGCCGTCACCGACTTCTCCGGAATCTGCATCGAGATGTCGAACAGGGCCTGCGACTTCCCGTAAAAAAAGTCCAGCTTGCGCGTCTCGATCTTGACGCGGTGCGCCTGCTCTCCCGTTGCCGTTGAGTCAGCTGCTCCGTTCGGAACGCCGCTGCGAACCCGGTCCGCAGCCGCTCGATCGTTCATCAGGTTGGCGAAAGACTTGGCCATAGGTCCGTTCTACCAGCGGAGCTTCTTCTGGTATCGATTGCGGATGGTGATTGCGACTCCGTTCAAGAGCAGCAGCAGACAGAGCAGGACAAGAATTCCCGCAGCTGCAACGCTTTGGAATTCCTGCCGAGCCTGGCCCACCCAGTTGAAGATCTGGACGGGCATGACAGTGTACTTGCCGAAGGGGGCTTGCAGCAGTCCCGAGGGATGGTCCACCAAATCGTGGAGCGAACCGATCTTTCCCGGAGCAAAGCGGGCGAACCCCACGGCCCCCACCACGATCAGCGGAGCCGTCTCACCAATGGCCCGCGAGATCGACAGAATGATGCCCGTCATGATCCCGGGCACCGCACAGGGCAACACCTGAAAACGCACGGTTTGCCAGCGCGTGGCCCCCAATGCCAGCGACGCATGCCGTAGTGACGACGGGATCGCTCGCAACGCTTCCTGGGTCGCCACGATGATCACCGGCAGGATCAGCAACGACATCGTGAGCGCCCCGGCGATCAGCGTGGTCCCCAGCGGCAGCGGAATCTCCACTCCGGCGATCATGATCGCCTCAATCTGCTCGCCTTGGATGCGGGTAATCAGCCCCTCCCGCGCGAACACATCAAACATCCGCACGAACACCGTCAGTCCCAGGATGCCGTACACGATCGATGGCACTCCCGCCAGATTCGACAGGTTGACCCGGGTGAACCGCACTATCCACGTGTCGCGGGCATACTCTTCCAGGTACACCGCAGCCCCCACGCCGACCGGAATCGCCGTCAGGAATGTCAGCAAAATCACCCACATCGTTCCCAGCAGCCCGGCCCAGATCCCAGCCAGTTCGGGACGCTGGGAGTCAAAGCTGGTCAGAAACTGCCAGTCCAGATATCCCCAGGCCTGCCACATAACAGTGCCCAGCAGCAGGCACAAGATGGCCAGGCTCGACCAGGCGGATGTCCGGCAGAGTCCCGCGAAGAACATCTCCGCAGGTCGTACCGAGACCCGGCGGGTCAAAGCCTTCCGCAGTTCGGCATTGGGAATCAGTCCGGGAGTTTCCGTCACGGGTGTCGTTTCAATGGTACACCTCGCGGAAACGCCGCATCACCGCGTGCGACACGACATTCATCCCAAACGTCATTACGAACAGGCACAACGCCACCGCATAAAGGCTTTGGTACTCGATGGTTCCCGAGGGGGTGTCTCCCTTGGTCGTGTTCACGATGAAGGTCGTCATGGTCTGAATGCTCTTGAGTGGATTCAGGGTGAGCGTCGGATTGTTGCCTGCTGCAATCGCCACCAGCATCGTCTCACCGATCGCGCGGGCCATGGCCAGCAGGAACGCCGCGACGATCCCGGACAGGGCAGCGGGCACCACGACCTTCAGAGAGACATCGTACTTCGTCGACCCCAGGGCATATCCTGCCTCACGCAAGCTGCGGGGGACGGCCCGGATGGCGTCCTCACTGAGGGAGCAGACCATCGGCATGATCATGATCCCCATCACGATCCCGGCACTGAGGGCATTCGTAGAGTCGACCTCCAGGCCAAGCAGCGTATGGAAAATCGGATGCACGATGTAGGGGGTGACGAAGATCAGGGCGAAGTACCCGTACACTACGGTGGGCATCCCCGAGAGTATCTCCAGGATCGGCTTCACCAGTGATCGAGTTTTGGGGCGGGCATACTCACTCAGATAGATCGCACTGAGAATCCCCAGTGGCAATCCCACGCAGGCTCCGATCAGCGCCACCAGCAGCGTACCACACACCAGCGGCATGACGCCAAAGTGCTTGTCGTCGAACGTCGGCGTCCACTTCGTCTCAGTGAAAAACTCCCACAGCGACACATGACCAAAGAACGGCTTGACGCCCCCGAACGGGATCACCGTCTCGATCAGCAGCACGAACAGGATCGCTGCAGTCACCAGAATCGAGACCGACGAACAGCCGAATAACACCCATTCCACGACTGTTTCTCGCATTCGCGTCCACGAAAACTGGTGGCGCAGCACTGGCACCGGGCGAGGAGTTTCGGGAGTGGTCTGCGGATTCACGTGCGGGTGTACCGTCGGGATCGTGGCAGTGTTGCGATGTCGCTCGCGACTCGCACGTCGTGTCCGGGGGCTCTACTTGGCTGCTGGCAAGGCTTTGTCGAGTGTTTCGCGGGCGACCTGGAGCTGCTCGCTGTTCATCTGGACCGCCTGGGCTTCCGCCACCAACTTCTGCCCCGCATCGGAGAGGTAGAACTTGAGGAACGCCGCCACATGCGGTTGCGCCAAGGCTGACTTGCTGACGTAGATGTACAAGGGGCGGGAAAGGGGGGCGTACTTGCCGGAACGAATCGTGTTGAGATCCGGAACTACCGCGTCCTCTGCATTCTCGGTGTTGGAAATCGGCAATGCACGCAACTTCTCCGCATTCGTCGAGTAGTAGGTGTAACCAAAGTAACCCAAGGCGGCCTCGTCTGCGGCGACCCCCTGGACCAGCAGATTGTCCTCCGTGTTTTGCTGGTAATCCGTACGGCTCGACCCCTTCTTGCCGACGATCACTTCCGTGAAGTACTCGAATGTCCCGGAAGCCGTGTCGGCCCCGAACAGCTTGATTTCCCGATCAGGCCAACTGGGGTCGATCTCGTTCCACTTTTTGATCTTGCTGTCGGGAGCCCAGAGGGCTTTCAATTGGGCGACGGTCATCGCCTTGCACCAGTCGTTCTTCGGGTTCACACAGACGGAGAGGCCGTCAATGGCGATCTGCAATTCGACCCACTCGATGTTGTTCTTCTGAAGTTCTGCTTTCTCGCTGTCGGAGATGGGGCGCGATGCGTCGCAGATGTCGAGTTCGCCTCGGACAAACTTCTTGAAGCCCCCGCTGGTTCCCGAGGTTCCGACCGGCACCTCGACATCGGCATGGGCATTGCCAAACTCTTCCGCAACCATGCCAGTGATCGGAGCCACCGTACTCGATCCGTCGATGCGGATTTCGCCCGAAAGCTTCTGATCGGATGAGGCGGTCTCCGTTCCCGATGACGGCGTGACTGACGACGGAGCAGTTCCTGCAGGCTTGGTCTCGCAACCCACCTGCACACTCAGACCAGCCAGCACCACAAATCCCCAGACCATGCGACGCATCGGACTCATCCTCCAGCCAGCACACCGGTTTCGTTTCATGCCTTGTGCCATGACGGTATCCGTGAATTGTTAAGATGTAAACAGAGCGAATGTGAAGAATTGATGAAGACGGTCTGAGGTGAACCTAGAGTTGCATACGCAGGCATTCATCACGTCCGTACCGAAGAGCGCAGCACAGAGGGGCTCGCCATTCGCTGGCTGGTTGACCAGCTCGTCGACCTCCGATCAGATCCGGGGCTGGTGACTTGAGTGCGATGATCCGGCACGGAAGATTCCGTCTGATGACCCTCTGTTCCAACCAAGATGAGGATCTGGGGGGTGGCCGAAGGTTGGGTGGCTGCGCCAGCAGACGGAGACAAAGCAGCATGCGGAATCACAACACCGAGAGCATCTTCAAAATTGGTGTTCAGGAAAACACATCAACATTCCGCACATTTTCCACTCATCATTTTTTCCAGCCTCTCATCAAGACCAGAGGAAGACAGGCACATCGAGGACAGAAAAATGATGAGTGGGGAGGCTGGTAATGTTCTGCACATCAATTCTCTCGACCGCAACTGGCATCCCGCTCGGCGTCGAGGTATCTTGGCTGCTGATATCTGGGCGGCGATCCGCGCGGGCAAGGGCTCGCGAGACTCGACCCGCCTCACACCCAGACACACACCAAATCGGAGAGACGCGGATGCCCAAACCACTGAATATCGGGATGATCGGCTACGGCTTCATGGGGCGGGCCCACACGAACGGCTACAAGCGCGTCAACGATTTCTTCGAGTTGCCCTACCGCCCCGTCCTCAAGGCCGCTTGTGCCCGTGACAAGGACAAGATCCAAGCCTTCGCCACCAATTGGGGCTACGAGTCGATCGAGACCGACTGGCGGAAGCTGCTCGAACGCAAAGATATCGACGCGGTCGACATCTGCGTGCCGAACAACCTGCACAAGGAGATCAGCATCGCAGCCGCTCAAGCGGGCAAGATGATCCTGTGCGAGAAGCCGCTGGCCATGAGCACCGCTGAAGGCGAAGAAATGTGCCTCGCCGTGGAGAAGGCCGGCGTCGCCAACACCGTCTGGTACAACTACCGCCGCGTGCCGGCTGTGACGATGGCCAAGAACCTGATCGACGAAGGCCGCCTCGGGAAGATCTTCCACTACCGGGCCAACTTCCTTCAGGACTGGACGATCAACGCCGACCTCCCCCAAGGCGGCAACGCCCTCTGGCGGCTCGATGCAGCGGCTGCGGGTTCGGGCGTGACGGGTGATTTACTGGCTCACTGTATTGATACGGCGATCTGGCTGAACGGGTCGATCACCGATGTGTCGGCCATGACCGAGACCTTCATCAAGGAACGGACCCACACCGCGACCGGCAAGAAGCAGAAGGTCACGATCGACGATGCCTGTTCATTCCTGTGCCACTTCGGCAACGGCTCGCTCGGCCTGTTCGAGTCGACCCGCTACGCCCGAGGACACAAGGCCCTGTACACCCTCGAAGTCAACGGCGAGAAGGCGTCGCTCAAGTGGGACCTGCACGACCTGCATCGCCTGCAATACTTCGACTACGCCGACGAAGGCAAAATGCGCGGCTGGAAGTCGATCCACGTCAGCGATGGCGACCAGCCCTACATGGCCAAGTGGTGGGTCCCCGGCCTGCAAATTGGCTACGAACACA
>JANOKO010000982.1:0-1759 GCA_031419335.1 Planctomycetota bacterium | reverse complement strand
CTGTGATGGAAGTGGTTGAATCCCCCGCTCTCACGCGGTACAAAACCCGCTTCTCCGCTGCGGAGTGGGCGCTGAGCGTCTGTCCGCACTACGGGTGCCCGTGTCCCCACTCTCAGCAGTTGCAACCTCATGGCTACTCACGATATCGGTTTGATTGGTCTGGCCGTCATGGGCCAGAATCTCGTCCTCAACATGGCCAATCATGGCTTCTCCGTGGCGGTCTACAACCGCACGACGGCGACCACGGACGAGTTCGTCGGGGGTCTGAAGAACGAACCGATTGACAAGGTCTGGGCGGGCACGGCAGATCGCATCGCCGGATACCCCACCCTGGAAGGGTTCGTGAAGAGCCTGAAGCGGCCGCGCCGCATGATGATTATGGTCAAGGCGGGGGCACCCGTCGACGCGGTCATCGAGCAACTCAAGCCATTGCTCGAGCCGGGAGACATCATCATCGACGGCGGTAACAGCTACTTCCCCGACACGAATCGCCGTGATGCCGACCTGCGTAAGGCCGGTCTGCGGTTCATCGGAACCGGCGTCTCCGGCGGCGAAGAGGGAGCCCTCAAGGGGCCGAGCATCATGCCCGGCGGGCACCACGATGCCTGGCCGTTCGTGAAGGACATCTTCCAGGCGATCTCCGCCAAGGTCGGCCCGAACAACGATATCCCCTGCTGCGACTGGGTCGGCGACGCGGGAGCCGGACAGTATGTCAAAATGGTCCACAACGGGATCGAGTACGGCGATATGCAGTTGATCTGCGAGGCGTATCTGATCCTTAAGGAGACGCTCGGCCTGACCAACAACGAACTGCACCACGTCTTCAAGGACTGGAATGAAGGGGAGCTGGAGAGCTACCTGATCGAGATCACGCGAGACATCTTTACCGTTAAGGACTCGCTCGGCTCGGGCGACCTGATCGACAAGATTCTCGACACGGCGGGCCAGAAGGGGACGGGCAAGTGGATGAGCCAACACGCTCTCGACCTCGGCGTGCCGACAACCCTCATCACCGAGGCAGTCTACGCCCGCTGCCTGTCGGCTCAGAAGGATGAACGCGTCCGGGCTGAGAAGGTCCTGGCCGGTCCGAAGGAAGCCAAGTTCACCGGCGACCGCCAGCAGTTCATCGAAGACGTCAAGCAAGCCCTCTACGCCAGCAAACTGTGCAGTTACGCCCAAGGCTACGTCCAACTGAACGCCGCCGCCAAGGAGTTCGGCTGGAAGCTCAACAACGGCAACATCGCACTCTTGTGGCGCGGCGGGTGCATCATCCGCAGCCGCTTCCTCGGCGACATCAAGGCGGCGTTCGACAAGAACCCCGGCCTGGAGAATTTGTTGTTAGACGACTTCTTCAAAGCCGCCATCGAGCAGGCCCAACCGAGCTGGCGGCGAGTGATCCAGACCGCCGTGCAACTCGGCCTGCCAACCCCGGTCTTCAGCGCCGCCCTCAACTACTTCGACGGCTACCGCCGAGGCCGCCTGCCCGCCAACCTGCTGCAAGCCCAGCGCGACTACTTCGGCGCCCACACGTACGAGCGGCTGGACAAGGCGCGGGGCGAGATGTTCCACACGGATTGGATTCGGGAACGGACGATCTGAGAGCACCACTTAATGGAGGTCGTTGATCTGAACTTGGGTGTGGCCCGGACGCTTCTTTGAGCGTCTGGGCTGTGCAACACCAGGAGGTCACGGAGGCATCGCCAGCCTTCTCTCACTCTTGTTCCTTCGTCACCCAGACACCCAAAGCGAGGTCTGGGTC
>JANOKO010000981.1:0-1181 GCA_031419335.1 Planctomycetota bacterium | reverse complement strand
TTGGTTGTTTAAATTTTCCTTTTTTTTTGTATATTTCTTTTTTTTGTCCCTTTTTCCCCCCAAAAACGCTGGTTTTTTGAGGACCAAAACAGCGACTCTGATCCTCGCAGGTGGGGGGAGGGGATTCAATCGTGGGGCGAGGGGGCTTCACTCGTGTATGCGTCTGGATTGTCGGCGATTTCTCCGAAATCGCTGGTGCGACACACTCCGACCGATCCGACGCTCGAATGCGAAACCACCGCCCCGGCTGAGTGGAACTGGATCGAGCCCTCCTCCAGCGTCGTCGCGTCGCACCGGAGATTTCGGCGTCAAAGTACGTCGTTCCTGTTCCACGTCACCCGTGCTGGTGGTTGTGAGTCCAGTGGGGACGGGCCAATGTGCCCGTCCTACTTCGGCGATTTCTCCGAAATCGCTGTTTGTCCGTTTTTCGCAAGTGCCGCTCGCTCGGCGAAGGTCGCACGAACGATTTCGAAGAAATCGCGGACACTCCAGAAGGCACCCAACAGTTTCTGCTGATTCATGCCGGGGTTGACCGCTTCACTGGGATTGCGAACAATCCGAAGTCCCCCTTGGGCCGGTCGCGTTTCGGGGCGCGGTGAGTCTGACTCCCTGCGCCCTGGACTTGACCGAGTCATGGGGGAACCGCCGACTCTGGATGGACCCGACTTCTCACGCCCTGCCGCGATTGCCCATGGACCACATGAACCTCAAACAGTTTCACTTCGACCCCCAGAACGCCTCTGCGGCGGCGGACTACACGCGCACCCGGCAGTTGACCCTCGGGGATCTGCTGCTGGAGAACCGGATCATCTTCGTCGACGGAGCGATCTACGACGGCATGGCGAACATGATCGTCATGAAGATGCTGTACCTCCAGAACGAGAACCGGCATCAGGACATCCACCTGTACGTCAACTCGCCGGGCGGGTCGGTGACGGCCACGCTGGCGATCTATGACACGATGCAGTTCATCGAGTGCGACGTGGCGACCTACTGCGTCGGACTGGCGGCCAGCGGTGGCGCGATCCTGGTCGCGGGGGGAGCCTTTGGCAAGCGGAAGATGCTGCCCAACGCCAAGATGATGATCCACCAGCCGTACGGGCAGGTCGGCGGCCAGGTCTCCGATATCGAGATCCAGGCCAACCAGATCATCGAGACCCGCGAGCTGCTCAACAAGATCC
>JANOKO010000980.1:0-2076 GCA_031419335.1 Planctomycetota bacterium | reverse complement strand
CTCGCGGCTTTTTTTGTGGACAGAGCGCATCTCAGGATCGCGTTCGGCTCGGTGCGCGATTCCCTCTTGCGGAGCGGTTGCGGCAGGGAGATACTCGCGACGATCGGACTTCATCACTGGCGAAGTCTTTCATCCCTCACGCGGGTACGTCAGACACGTGACCTCCATTTTCGGGGACAAGCGATGGAAGGATATATACTCGCTCTCGACCAAGGCACGACCTCCAGTCGCGCGCTGGTGATCAATCACGGCGGGCTGGTCGTCGCACAGGCTCAGCAGGAATTCCCGCAGATTTTCCCGGCTCCCGGCCATGTCGAACATGACCCGGAGGCGATCTGGCATTCGCAACTGAAGACCGCCCGTGAGGCCATCGCGAGGACTCCCGGCGGTGTCGCAAGCATTACCGCCATCGGAATCACGAACCAACGCGAGACGACGATTCTGTGGGACCGAGCCACGGGGCAGCCGATCGCCAACGCCATCGTCTGGCAGAGTCGGATCACCTCGCCGGAGTGCGAGCGGCTCAAGCTCGCCGGGCATGAGGCGGTCGTGCGGGAGAAGACCGGGCTGGTACTGGATGCCTACTTCTCGGGGACCAAGATCGCGTATCTGCTCGACACGATTCCGGGCGCGCGAGCGCGGGCCGAACGCGGGGAGATTCTGTTCGGGACGGTCGACTGCTTTCTCATCTGGCGGCTCACCGGAGGGCGGGTGCATGCCACCGATGTGAGCAACGCCAGCCGCACGTTGCTGTGCAATTTGCAGACGCTCGATTGGGACGAGGAGCTGCTGTCGATCTTCCGTGTGCCTCGGGCCATGCTGCCGAGGATCTGTTCCTCATCGGACCAGATCGGCGAGAGCGACCCGTCGCTGTTCGGTCGCGCGATCCCGATCACTGGCTGTGCGGGGGACCAGCAGGCGGCCACGTTCGGGCAGGCGTGCTTCTCACCTGGTGAGGTCAAGAACACTTATGGCACCGGCTGCTTCATGCTCATGAACACCGGGTCGCAGCTGGTGCGTTCGCAGTCGGGGCTGATCACGACAGTGGGCTGGCGGATTGGCGTCGAAACGACGTATTGCCTCGAAGGGTCGGTGTTCATTGCCGGTGCAGTGGTGCAGTGGCTACGGGATGGGTTGGGGATCATCGCGACTTCGGCGGAGGTCGAGGAGTTGGCGGACTCGGTGCCCGATGCGGGGGGCGTGCTGTTCGTCCCAGCCTTCGTCGGGCTAGGGGCACCGTACTGGGATTCGTCGGCGCGCGGGACAATCCTGGGGATCACGCGCGGCACGACCAAGGCCCACATTGCGAGGGCAGCTGTCGACTCGATGGCGTATCAGTCGGTCGATCTGCTCGAAGCGATGCAGCTCGATTCCGGAATTCAGCTCAAGGCCCTGAAGGTCGACGGCGGGGCCTCGCGCAACAGCCGCCTGATGCAGTTCCAGGCTGACTTGGTCGGGACACGCGTCAGGCGTCCGGTGGTGCAGGAGACGACGGCCCTGGGAGCGGCTTACCTCGCCGGGCTGGCGGTCGGGTTCTGGTCCGACCAGCGCGAGATCGCGTCCAACTGGGCTCTCGACCATGAGTTCGTTCCGTCGATGACGGATGACGAGCGCTACCGGTTAGCGGCCACATGGAAACGTGCCGTCGACCGCTCGCGAAACTGGGAGCAACCGCCCGCTTAGCCGCGACGCGCAGTCTTCGAAGCGGAGCGCGGCGTCTGCCAGAGTTTGTCTCACGGGATCGTCGCGTTCTGGCCAACGCAGTAGAATGAATCACATGACCGTTCTCAAACGAGGACACCCCCACGTGTCTGTCGGACCCGAATGAGTTACGGCACCGAGAGAGAGGAGCAGCCGCCATGCAGCGCGAGTATCGAGTGCTTTATCAAGAAGTCGAAGACGGCTGGATCATGGCCTCGGTCCCCGATCTGCCAGGGGCCGTAACTCAGGGGCGAGATCGGGACGAAGCTCGCATGATGATTCGGGAAGCCGTGGAACTTTTATTGGAAAGCTATCGCGACCACGCTGTCCAGGACTCCTCGGATCACGCCCAGTGGGAGACGATGCTGGTCGAGG
>JANOKO010000979.1:0-3821 GCA_031419335.1 Planctomycetota bacterium | reverse complement strand
GGGCGAGGGACGGGCAGGAATGCCCGTCCTACCGAGCACGCGCGGAACCTCTGGCGTTACCACCGGTCCTGGGCGCTGGTGGTCCCCGCGAAGCCACAGGTGACTCACCGGCGACTCCCCACTGCGATTCCAGACGATCCGCTCTTGGGGGAGGTTCTTCTTCTCCATTGGTTCGGTCTTTGCATCGGGGTCGTTGGCTTCTGACTTCGGCTTCACCGGGAACAGATCGATCGTCTCGAAGTACGACCGCAGCCGGTAGAAGTCGTGTTGTGAGAGCGGGTCGACCTTGTGGTGATGGCACTGGGCACACCCGATCGTCAGTCCGAGAAAGACCTCTCCGACATTCGTGGTCATGGCGTTGAGATAGATGTGCCGTCGCTCCTCTTGGGAGTTGAGGTCCGGCATGTCCGGCCCGGCGAGCAGATAGCCGGTCGCGATGAGCGACTCAAAATTCTCTGGCTCCATTTCATCACCGGCGAGTTGCAATTGTAGGAACCGGTCATACGGCAGGTTGTCGTTGAAGGCCCGAATCACCCAGTCGCGATACCGCCACGCCTCGGGCCGCACGAGGTCATGCTCGAACCCGTCAGTCTCGGCAAACCGCACAAGGTCGAACCAGTGCTGCGCCCAACGTTCGCCGTACGCCGGGGAGGCGAGCAGGCGGTCGATCTGTTGCTCGTACTCCGATTCTCCTCTCTCACCGGGAGTGGCTGCGTTGCGTTCAACTCCGTCACCGACATCCTCCTCACGGGGCGAGGGACGGGCAGGAATGCCCGTCCTACTGTCCGGCTCCCCTCTCCCCCCGGGAGACGGGTTGGGGGTGAGGGCCGCGTGCCAAGACGGCATCGGCGGCAACCCCGTCACATCAAACGTCACCCGCCGCAGAAGCGTCTCTGCGTCCGCTGCCTCGACCGGCTCCAATGACTGCTCCCGTAGCTTCGCGAGAACAAACTTGTCGATCGGATTCCGCGACCAGTCATCGTTCTCCAGCACTGGCACCACAGGCCGCACGACCGGTTGATAGGCCCAGTAGTCGCGGTCGGTTTCGTTGAGCGGCGGTTCGACGAGCGGATCGGGGTCTGTCGCAACAGCGGAAGTGACAAGCGCGAAGAGGCACAATAAAGAAACGAGGAGCTTCACTACGGAGGCACGGAGACACGGAGGTTGGAACAAGAACTCAACGCAAAAACACAAAAGCGAGAAGACGCCAAGGGGGGAATCAGGATGCCTCGATGAACTTCCGTGTCTCCGAGAGCGGCACGGCGTGAGCCTGCCGAGGCGTCCTCCCGTGGCAAACGCTGGATCGCAGGCGGGGGCCTCGACAGGCTGACGCCTGCCGCTCTCGCCGCTCGGCTCTGGCTGAATACTGACCGCTGATGGCTGATCGCTATTCACGCCAGGATCTCCGTCACAACATGTCCCTCGACATCGGTCAGTCGCTGGTCGCGTCCGTTGTGGAAGTAGGTCAACTGCGTATGGTCCATCCCCAGTAGGTGTAGAATCGTCGCGTGCAGGTCATGCACATGCACCGGCTTGTCGACCGCTCGCAGGCCGACCTCATCGGTGGCTCCGTGGACCATGCCGGACTTCACGCCGCCGCCCGCCAGCCAGACGGTGTAGCCACACGGGTTGTGGTCGCGGCCTTTGCCTTGTTCGCTCATCGGCATCCGCCCGAACTCACCGCCCCAAATGACCAGCGTCTCATCGAGCAACCCGCGCTGCTTGAGGTCGGCCAGCAACCCCGCCACCGGCTTGTCGGTCGCCCGGCACAGCCGCGTATGGTTCTTGAGAACATCTTCGTGCGCGTCCCACCCCACCGTGTCGCCGGAGTAGAGTTGGACGAAGCGCACTCCCTGTTCAATCATGCGACGGGCGAGCAGACAGCGCGTGCCGAACTCCGAGGTCGCCTTCTCGTCGATTCCGTATAACTGGCGCGTGGCCTCGGTCTCTTGCGCGAGGTTGACCACCTCGGGAGCGGACTGCTGCATGCGGAACGCCAGCTCGTACGACTCGATCCGCGCGGAGAGTTCGCTATCGGCCCCACGAACTGCGAGGTGTTCGCGGTTTCGCTCGTTGACGAAGTCGAGCAATCGCCTCTGTCGGTCCTCTGACATGTCCGCCGGTCGGTCGAGGTGCAAGATCGGAGCGGCCCCGGACCGCATGGTGGTCCCCTGGTAAGTGGCGGGGAGATACCCGCTCCCCCACGCGGGCGGCCCGCCCTTGATCCCCGCACCCTGATCGAGCATCACCACGAACGACGGCAGGTTGCGGTTCTCGCTCCCCAGCCCATACGACACCCAACTCCCGAGGCTCGGCCTGCCCGTGAGAATGCTCCCGGTGTTCATCTGATATACCGACTGCGGGTGGTTCACGCTGTCGCCGTGACAACTGCGAAGGATGCACAGGTTGTCGACTTGCGAGGCGATGTGTGGCAAGAAGTCACTGACCTCAATCCCCGCTTCGCCATGCTTCTGAAACGGCATGACCGGGGCCAGCAGCGGATTGGTGGCGACCTTGCGTCGGGTCTTCACCTCGCCGAAACTCTCGGGCAGCGGCTGTCCGGCGTACTTGGTGAGGGCCGGTTTGGGATCGAACAGATCGACATGACTCGGTCCGCCGTGCATGAAGAGGTAAATGACCTGCTTGGCCTTGGCGGCGAAGTGCGGCTTCGGCAACGGAACTCCCGCAAACCCCTCACTCGTTAGCATCCCCGCACAAGCCACCGCCCCAAACCCGCCTCCACACTGGGCGAGAAACCGCCGACGGGATGCGTCTCGATCAAAGTCAGCGAGTGAGAACTGCAAGGGCAACTCCGAGTCGGGCGACGCCAGCGCTGACGAATCATCAGGTTCGATGCTACTCGGGTCGGCAACAGAGGGCAATCGGATCACTGTGTGAGAGTGGCTCGGTCGACGGGCGGATGGTAATTTGCGGAGCGAGTGTTGACGTGTTCGACAACTCGCCACCCCGCTTGCCGGGGTGGTTCCCGCGCTTCTGCACTACCGGAAGTTCAGAGGCTTGTTCGTAGCGCAGAAGCGCGGGAACCACCGGGGCAAGCCCGCTGGCGTAAGACATCCCAGTCACGGTTCCCCGTTCTCATTCCGCACGTCGAGTCAGCTCGACGGTTCACTTGAGCCTCCTTCATGAGTCGTCATTCCGATCTGCAACGTGTCCTCGACCTGGGCATCGTGGCCATCATTCGGGCTCCGAGTGGAGACCAGTTGGTCCAGGTCGCCGAGGCTCTGTACGCGGGCGGCGTCGATGTGATTGAGATCACGTTCACGGTCCCACGAGCGCTCGACATCCTGGCCGAGGTCAGCCGGAAACTGGGCAACAAGATTCTGCTGGGGGCGGGGACGGTCCTCGACTCCGAGACCGCGCGGGCGGCGATGCTGGCTGGGGCGGAGTTCATCGTGACCCCGGCGGTGCGGCCGCAGGTGATCGAAATCTGCAACCGCTACGATAAGGTGGTCATGAGCGGGGCCTTCACGCCGACCGAGGTGCTGCACGCCTGGGAATGCGGGTCGGATGTCGTGAAGGTCTTCCCAGCCGAGATCGGCGGGCCGACGCACCTCAAGGCTCTGGCTGGCCCGTTCCCGCAGATTCGCCTACTCCCCACGGGGGGCGTGAACCTCAACACGCTCTCCGACTTTGTGAAGGCGGGAGCGTGTGCCGTCGGTCTGGGCAGTTCGCTGGTCACGAAGGAGCATCTCGCGAGCAGCGACTTCGCGGGGATTCAGAAGTTGGCCGAAGCGTACGTGGCTAAGGTCAAAGAGGTGCGGGGGAAGTGACCCCCGTCAAGGCTTGATGTGGGAGTTCGC
>JANOKO010000978.1:0-4453 GCA_031419335.1 Planctomycetota bacterium | reverse complement strand
GATCCACTCGACCCCAGTCGGGTACGTATACCGCTCGATCGATTCCGGCCACATCTCGATGCTGTACCCGGCGGCGGTCGGCGGCATGTAGCGCCCGTTCTTCATCACAATCGGGTGCTTGAAGTGCTCGTGCAGGTGCCCCGCGTGTTCGGTCAGGCGGTCTTCCATCGTGCCACTGACACACACGTAGTCGAACATCGACAGATGCTGCACGTACTCGCACAGGCCGACCCCGCCCGCGTGTGGGCAGACCGGGATGCCGAACTTCGCGGCCATCAGGATCACGGCCAGGATCTCGTTCACCCCGCCGATGCGACAGCTGTCGATCTGGCAAATGCCGATCGCACCCGCTTGGAGGAATTGCTTGAACATCACGCGGTTCGCACAGTGCTCACCGGTGGCCACAAGGATCGGGGCCACCGCCTTGGCGATTGCGGCATGGCCGAGGACATCGTCCGGGCTGGTCGGCTCTTCGATGAACCAAGGCTTGAACTCGGCGAGGTGTTTCATCCATTCTATGGCTTGGGAAACATCCCAGACCTGGTTCGCGTCGACCATCATCCGCCGGTCCCAGCCGATCTCTTCGCGGATGATCCGGCAACGGCGAAGGTCATCTTGCAGGTCGCGACCCACTTTGATCTTGAAGCAGCTCCACCCCTCGGCCATCCCTCGGCGGCACAAGTCGCGCAGCTTGTCATCCGAGTACCCGAGCCACCCGGCTGAGGTTGTGTAGGCTGGGAATCCCTCGCGTTCGAGGTGGGCAATCCGCTCGGCTCGCGTCAGCTCCCAGCGACGCAAGATCGCGAGGGCCTCGTCCGGCGTGAGCGCATCGGTGATGTACCGGAAATCGATACACCGCACGAGTTGCTCGGGTGACATATCCGCCAGTAACCGCCACAGTGGCTTCCCCGCGACTTTGGCCCACAAGTCCCACACGGCGTTGACGACGGAAGCTGTGGCGAGGTGAATCACCCCCTTTTCCGGGCCGACCCAGCGCAGTTGGCTATCCCCGGTGATGTGCCGCCAGAACTTCCCCATGTCGGCAGTGATCGCGTCGAGTGACTGGCCGACGATCAGGGGCCGCAGAGCCTCAATCGCGTGGCAGCACAGGTCGTTGCCGCGACCGATGGTAAACGTCAATCCGTGTCCGGCGACGCTCGGGTCACTCGTATGCAGCACGCAATACGCCGCCGAATAATCCGGATCGGGGTTCATCGCATCCGACCCATCGAGATGTTTCGAGGTCGGAAACCGGATGTCGTACACAGTGAGATCAGTGATCGTCAGCGGCATGGTGAGTCGGGAGAGCTGGAGTGAGAATCGATGGACCGATACGATCCTAGCAGATTCGATTCGTAAGGGAGAATTGCATGCGTTGGTTCATCATCGTTCGGAAACACTCCAACGGGAGCGATTTCACCTTTCGATCCTCTGTCTCTGACGATCCTTCTGAAATGCAGTTGCGATCCACTACGAGGGCCAGGGTGAAAAGGACGTGGAGCATGACCCTCGCCCACTGGGGCTGGTTTGCCCTCCTGAGCATGAGCCTCGGAACTTCCAGACAGTACGTGGTGGCCGAAGACTTTCGCTTGGAGCAAATGACCCCCGGAGCGGTCGGAATGAGCGCCCAGCGATTGGCGGTCATCGACGACATTGTCGCGGAAGGTCTACGAGATCAGAAGATGCCGGGGGCCGTGGTCCTGATCGGTTTCCAGGGCCGGATCGTCTACCGCAAAGCGTTCGGGCAACGCCAACTCGAACCGACCCCCGAGCCGATGACGCTCGACACGGTGTTCGATCTCGCCTCCCTGACCAAGCCGATCGCGACCGGCACCAGCATCATGCAGTTGATCGAAGCCGGGAAGATCGGCCTGGATGACCCCGTGGCAAAGTACCTCCCCGCGTTTGGGAACCACGGCAAGGAGGCCATCACGATCCGGCATCTGCTGACTCACCAGGGCGGCTTGATCGCGGACAACTCGATGAAAGACTTCGCCGACGGGCACGACAAGGCCATTGAAAGACTGATGACCCTGGAGCCACTGGCCGCGCCGGGGGAGCGGTTGATCTACTCCGATGTGGGGTTCATGGTCCTCGGCGAACTGGTGACTGCGATGTCGGGGCAGTCGCTGGAGGAGTACACGCGCACCCACGTCTTCGAGCCGCTCGGGATGCGGGACACGATGTACCTCCCGACCAAGATCCCCTCCGACCGCTTCGCCCCCACCGAGCAGCGGGACGGCCACTGGATGCGCGGAGAGGTCCACGACCCCCGGGCGTTTGCACTGGGCGGTGTCGCCGGGCACGCGGGCCTGTTCTCCACTGCCGATGACCTCGCCCGCTTTGCCCAGGCCCTGCTCCACGGCGGCCAACTTGGCGAGGCCCGCATCCTCTCACCCGAGACCGTTCACGTGATGACCTCCCCACAGTCCACCCCCGGCGGCATTCGCGGCCTCGGCTGGGACAAACGCACCGGCTACTCCTCTAACCGAGGCGACCTGCTGTCCCCCACCGCCTGCGGCCACGGCGGCTTTACCGGCACCGCCCTGTGGTTCGACCCGCAGCAACAGTTGTTCGTGATCTTCCTCAGCAACCGCGTGCATCCCCAGGGGGAAGGGAGTGTCAACCCGCTCATCGGGCGGATCAGCACCGTGGCTGCGGCAGCGATTCGGGGAATTGAGTAGCAACAGCGAGCTTGGATTTCAGTCCTATGCGCCGTCGGAATCGTTCTTCGCCACCTTGAAGAAGGAACTCGTCCACCACGAGTCCTACCGCACACACGCCCAGGCCCGTCAAAGCCTCTTCGAAGACATCGAAGTCTTCGACAACCGCCAACGCAGCCACTCCGCTCTGGGCTACGTGTCATCCGCTCAATTCGCCGAAGCCCTGTAACCCCTGTCCCGCGCCCACGAATCGTGGAGAAGTCCACCTCTCTGCACATAGTGGGCCGACGCTCCAAAGCGAGCTTGTCACCCTACGACTTCACAGTGGCCTTCGGCATCCAGGCCAAAATCCCCAAGGCCAGCACCATCACGGTCGCCGCCGAGATGTGCGGCCAGTAGATGTGGGTGGGATGGTAGAGGGCCAGCCCGACCGCCGGGCCGAGGATGCGGGCCAGGGCAGAGAGGCCCTGGCCGACGCCCAGGACTTCTCCTTGGTCGGTATCGCTAGTGGACAGCGACAGGATTGATTGCAGCGATGGCGTTACGGCGGAGAACCCCATGATGGTCAGGGGCAGCACCAGCAGCAACATGCGGACGCCGGGGTTCGAGAGCATCGTCTGCCCGGCCTCGGCGACGGTCGTGACATCGGCACGAGCTGCCACGGACGGCATGGCTCCGATGTAATAGTGTCCGATCCATCCCGCCAGTCCCAGCCCCAGGACCAACAACACCCCGCCCGCCAGAGCCATCCTCCGCTCTCCGACTCGCGGGAGCAACCGCCGTACGAGCAATCCTTGGCACAGCATCAGTGTGAACCCCAGGTAGGCAAACACCAGGAAATTCCCGCGTTCGGCCACACCCAGGGCCTTGGTCACCAGGGCCAGCGTCGTCTCAAACTGGGCAAAGGCGAACGTCGTCAGGAAGATCCCGGCCAGCGCGCTGAACCGCAGCGGACTCCGCCAACACGCAGCCAGGGCTCGCGGGTCGAGGAACCGCCGCGGAGCGGGATTCGACTCGGCGGACAGCGACTCCTTCAGAGTGAATACCGCCAACAACAGGGCCATCCCCGACAGGATCGACGCGGCGTACCCGACCATCGGATTCGGCGGCGCGAGCTTGTCCGGGCTGGAGAAGGCTGCGGCCAGGAGTGGTCCGAACGTGAACCCGAGGCCGAACGCGGCTCCGATCAGAGCCATGCCCCGCCCGCGCTGAGAGGCTCCGGTGCAATCGGCGATGTAGGCTTGGGCGGTGGCGATCGTGGCCCCGGCGATTCCGGCCCCGGTGCGGGCGATCAACATCCACAGAATCGGCTTCATGCCGAGGAGTGATCCCTCAGCTCCCAGCGAGACCGCGAACCCGAACAGGGCATAGCACAGCGTCGACCCCAGCAGCCCGACCAGCAGAACGGGCCGCCTGCCGATCCGGTCGGACAACCGTCCCCACAGCGGGGCAAACAGAAACTGCATCGCCGAGAACGACGACATCAGCAAGATCAGCATTGGCTTCGAGGCGGCAAACACCTCTCCATACCGGGGCAGCACCGGGATGACGATTCCAAATCCCAGCAGATCGATGAACACCACCAGAAAAACCACGAAGAGTCCGGGCTTGGAGGCGGTGGTGCGGGTCGCGTCTGCGTTCGGGGTCGCGGGGAGATCGCTCACGGGGGGACACACACGGAAAATCAGGAATGGATCAAGACCGCGCAGCTGGGGCCGCGATTAAGTGAAAGAGTGTCTGCGAAAGACGGGGTGCCCTGCAATCGAGTGGGGGCGAGCGTCCACTGCATC
>JANOKO010000977.1:0-2168 GCA_031419335.1 Planctomycetota bacterium | reverse complement strand
GTGCGACGGCAACGAGTGCGTCAGCGTGGACGTGTTCGAAATGGGCGACTTCTTCATCGACTCGAACGGTGCCCCGCAGTACGGATCGCATGGGTTTAAGACGAAGACCGGCGTGAGTACGGCGGATAGCACACAAGGGATGCGCCAGGTATTCGCCGACCCCGCCAGACAGGCTCTGTTGGAGCAGGAGGAAAAGCTGGTCGAGGCAATTAATTGGATGCAAATTAAGATTCGTAACACGCCAATTGTTGGTCGGGGGCCTGGAGTCGATCGTTTTGGTCAATTACCACGTGAACAGGCCGCCCTGGTCCGCGAGCTAAACAACGTGCAGCGCCAGCTCGGCCAGAGGTCGAATAGCGGTTTGTTAACCCGCATCCCACGCTTGGCGACCCCCGACAACTACGGCAACACGTACGCCAACGCCAGCCAAGAACCGTGGGTGCAGCAGGGCCAGCACTACTGCTACATCGTCGCCGGTGCGACCGGGGGAGCGGCCCTGGTCATCAGTTCCGGCGGCACTCTGCTCGTCCTCTCCGGCGAGGCCCTCACTGTCGGGAGCGCGGCATCGACTGTCACTGCAACAGGCGGTCTGTACTACGGTCTCGACCAGATGGAGACCGCGAGCCGCATGTTCCAAAGCGGCCACGGAGAACTCACCAACCTCGGCATGGCCTTGCGGCAGCACATGTCCGAGGAAGAGGCGATGGCCCTCGAATTGGCCATCGGTGCCGCGCTGGCCAACCCGCAAGGCGTCGGGGCGATGGCCGACCGACTCTCCCGAGCGACAGCGAATGCGGCCCAGCCTTACGTGAATGCGTTGAATACATCACAATGCTTCCAATCGGGGGCGCAAGGGATTGTGAATCCGTCAGGAGTGATCTACGTTACACCGAGTGGCGTTGCTTTGCCGTCTAGATTGCTGCTCAAGCAGGGTGCATCGCACTTGGCTGGTAATTTCCAGGATCTCACAGGAATGTCGATGTCAGACATCATGGAACGAGTTCCCTCGACATGGCAGATGGTTCCACAAGACAAAGGAGTGGGAATCAAGTTTCTCGATGATTACGGATTTGAACGTATTCGTATGCACGGCCCGTCCTTCACAGCTCCATCTGGATCTAACTCGGCAAACGGATGGACGTTGAGAGTAATGGATCGCACGGGTCACTATTATGATGACTTTGGCCGAATAGTCCAGTACAATGCAAACCAAGGGCACATTCCGATGCGTGGAAATCGGAGCTTGCCATGAGCATGCGCATGCTAATCAAAGCGGTGGGATACCTGGCATCTGACAGATATCAGCGTAAATATATTGCGCAAGCCACCAAGGATGAGTATGTGGTCCCCGAGGAACTACTAGACTCCACATGCGGAGCTATTGAGTCGTATTTCCGCAATCCCATCTTGCTACGTCCATATTCTATTCAGCAGCTTGCTTCTTTGCGGCATTTTTATGATATCGTGAAATACACCCATTCCAAAATCTCATTTGATAATGAAGCATGGGACAGTATTGTAGAGAGCAACAAGGAGTGGAGTCGGATGCGAGCGGCAGCCAAGGAATTCATGGTCTTCCTAGGCGGCAACCTCATGCAGTGGGAGGAGGTCAATGTGCCAGGCGGCGGGCGGCGGGGTGGCACTGACGACGGAGAAGCCTGAGCCTGATCTGAGCTGAGTTGGGTGGCGGGGTGGCCCAGACATCGCTTTGGATGTCTGGGTTGCAGGAGCAACAAGAGGCATGGGTGGGGGGGCGATGGGTCTCGGTTCGGTGGTATACCGTGTGTTGGACGGTGGGGATTCCAATCCGGTGGGTGTACTGATGCGACGCAGCCCGTGCGTACCTCTTGTTCCTGCGTCACCCAGACGCTCAAAGCAGCGTCTGGGCCACCCCGCGATATCGTCAGTACTGGGGAGGAAAGCACGACATCACTGGTGCTTCGCCCTTCTTCCGTAGAACGACATACACAAGTGCCGGAGATTTAAAGACCGTCACCGTATTTGATCAACATGGACGTCCTTTCCGTCGTAATCATTCACACCCCGACCGCATGACCGGTCACGAGGCGGGCAGCAGCGATGGGCCTGGTGTGTGGTGGTTTTGGGCTTCGAGGGCGGTGGTCAGGACATCGAGCAGGTCGCGTTTTTGTTGGCGGCAGGTCTCGATG
>JANOKO010000976.1:0-1471 GCA_031419335.1 Planctomycetota bacterium | reverse complement strand
GCCAAATTCCGTCGTAATCAGAACTAGCGTGGAGTCGAGCAGCCCTCTCTGTTTTAAGTCTTGGATGAGGCCCCCCAGCGGTCGGTCGACCCGCCGGGCCTCGCCCGTATGAGTCTTGTATCCGCCGCCGGTAATGTCCTCATGAGCGTCCCACGACACCCCGTCTCCAGTCCAGATTTGCACCATCCGCACCCCGCTCTCGATCAGCCTCCGGGCGGCCAGACAGTTCCTCCCGACATCACGGCACTCCTCGCGGTCGAGACCGTAGAGCTGCTGCGTGGCCTCCGTCTCACTGCCGAAATTCATGACCTCGGGGATCTCCCGTTGCATGCGGGCGGCGAGTTCGTAGCTGCGGATGCGGGCCGACAGGGAATCGGTTTGCGATCGCTCGGCGAGGTGCATCTCGTTGAGATGTGACAGGAGTTCGAGCTGCGCGGCCTCCTGGGCGGCATCGACGCCGGGCGGAGGGGCAAGATCAAGAATCGGGGTCTCACCCTGCGTGCGGAGGACCACGCCCTGGTGCTGAGCGGGCAGGAAGCCATTGCTCCAGTTGAACGATCCCCCCGCTGAATTCGGGATACCGCGTGCATCAGGGAGAACGACAAATGTCGGTAGTGAGTCGTTCTCGCTCCCCAGTCCATACGACATCCACGCTCCCAGTGTGGGGAACCCCATCTGGCGAAAACCAGTGTTCGCCTGAAACGTGGCGGGGATGTGATTGGCCGTTTCAGCCACCATCGAGCGAATCACTGTCAATTCGTCGGCGACTTCATTCAACGCAGGGAACAGGTCCGACATCCACAGCCCGCATTGGCCTCGCTGTTTGAATGCATAGTGCGATTTGTGGAGCTTGCCGACCTTGCCGAAGAAGGCGTCGATTTTGCCGAACGCCTCGGGGATCTCCTGCCCGTGGTACTTTTCGAGGGCGGGTTTGTAGTCGAACGTGTCGACCTGGCTCAGTCCGCCGCCGAGGAAGATATGGATGATCTGCTGAGCCTTGGCCGGGTGGTGCAGGCCCGTCTTAGATTTGGCATCAGCCGCGTGGAGGAGGCCATCCCGTCGCAGCAGGTCCGCGACCGCGATCGTGCCGAGGCCGAACACGGCGTGAGAGAGCCAGTCGCGACGGGTCGTGGGGATGCTGGACATGGTTGATCTCACGTGAGTCATGGGGCAGTTACAGTCGGGAGGGCGAGGCTCCTGCCGAGCCGCTCTAGCCAAAGGACGTTCACTCCGGCTCGCGGCTCAGCAAGAGCGTCGCCCTCCCGAGTGGTGTCGATCTCAATCGATGTACAGGAACTCATTGGTGTTGAACAGGGTCAGGCACAACGCCTTCAGCCCCTGGGTCTCGACGAACTTCATGGCCAGTGAACGCTCGCGCTCACCCGGCACGCGGGCATACGCCAACTGATACGCCCGCTCCACTTGAGCCGCTGGCCCCTCACCGGCCTCCTGCTTCACTCGCTCAGCGAAG
>JANOKO010000975.1:0-1026 GCA_031419335.1 Planctomycetota bacterium | reverse complement strand
CTGAGGATCATGGGGGCGAGGAAGGTGGAACATGATGGTTAACACTGTGACAAATGGATCACGAGATCGAGCCGTCGCTTCAAACAGCGGTGGCTGGATGCACTGGCAGTTGCTCGGCCAGCGGGTGCTGGGCGGGCATGTGCTGACGCGAGAAGAGTGCCATGCGGTGCTGAACTGCCCGGATGTCGAGTTGCCGGATCTGCTGGCCGCCACGTTTCGGGTGCGGCGCGAGCATTTCGGGCTGAAGGTGCATTTCTACTATCTCAAGAACGCCAAGAGCGGGCTGTGTCCCGAGGACTGCGGGTACTGCTCGCAGTCGATCGTCTCGACCGCCCCGATCGAGAAGTACACGATCGCCAACGAGCGCGTGCTGATGGAGGGAGCCCGCAAGGCCAAGGCACTCAGCGCCCGGACCTACTGCATCGTGGCCAGCGGACGCGGGCCGACCGATCGCGAGGTCGACCACGTGTGCAGCACAGTCAAGAAGATCAAGGACGAACTCGGCCTGCACATCTGTGCCTGCCTGGGCCTTCTCAAGCCGCACCAGGCCGAGAAACTCGCAGCTGCCGGGGTCGACCGGATCAACCACAACCTCAACACCAGTCGCCGGTACTACGAAGAAATCTGCACGACGCACACCTACGAAGACCGCGTGCAGACGCTGAACGTGGTGGCCAAGTCGGGGATGGAACTGTGCAGCGGGCTGATCGTCGGGATGGGCGAGACCGCGGAAGACTTGGTTGATGTGATTCAGGAGTTCCATCAACTCAAGGTCCACTCGATCCCGGTGAACTTCCTGAACTCGATCGACGGCACCCCGCTGGAAGCTGTTCAGGAACTGAACCCGCGCTACTGCTTGAAGGTCCTCTGCCTGCTACGACTGGCTCACCCGAAGGTGGAGATCCGTATCGCTGGCGGCCGCGAGATCAACCTCCGCTGGCTGCAGGCCATGGGCCTCTACGCCGCGAACTCGATGTTCGTGAGCGACTACCTGACCACCAAAGGCCAAGACCCCCAAGAAGACTT
>JANOKO010000974.1:0-5206 GCA_031419335.1 Planctomycetota bacterium | reverse complement strand
CCTTCATGCCGGGCTTGATCGTATCGGGTTTCGGGATGCGGCTCTTGTTGTATTCCGCAAGAGCTGCACTGTAGCGACCCAGCCGGTAATGCTTCTTCGAGATCGTCCAAAAGGACTCACCTGCTGCGACAGTATGGATTGCATCTTTGGGATTGAATTCACCTAGTGAATTACTCACACCACGGTCGTTGTAGGGCGCGGGTTCCGCGGCCGCGGTGCGGTCAATGTGGAATGGTGCGGGAACTCGTTGTGGATGACCGACGCGATCATCAAGCGGAGCGGGTTCGGAATTCTGTTCCTCCATCAGTGGCTCTAAGTCTTGAGAGACCCCGTCGAAGCCCGACAGGTCCGAAACGGATTCCACCGTGAGCGAATCGTCACCGGGTGCGGGAGCCTGACCTGGTTCGAAGGGGGCCGCTTGGCCGAGCGGATCCGATGGCTCAGTGCCTTCGATGGGGGCCAGTTCCTGTCCGTTGTCTGGCACGAGGGCTTGGGCTTGTCGAATCACGGGTGCAGGTGCATCGAGAGGCAGCTCTTCCGATTCCGCCCAGACAGTACTCGCTGGCTGGGGACGTTTACGTGCGAGGGTATGGCGTTGGTTGAACTGTGTTGGAATCGGTCGAATGGTTTCGCCGAATCGGCCTGTGCTCTGGTTGGGAGAATGGGCTTTCTGCTCCACTGGTCCCGTGGGAATCAGTTGTGTGGTTTCTCCCATTTTCCCGTGGGGAACGATCGGCTTTCTGGTGGCTGTCTTGGAAGGACGGACTTTGACGGGTGTGGAGACTGGAGCGTACTCCGGTGAGAACACGTCAGCGCTGGCAGCCTCGCCGGGCAGAGCGGGTGGTGCCGTGGGGGCCTCGGCATCTTGGGCTGAAGCAGTGCTGAATGAGAGCCAACTGATGAGAGCCAGAGCCACGAAGCTTCGGGCGCTGACGCTTCCGGATCTGTGGGCACGGGGTGACATGATTCCGTTCATGGCGATCTCCATTTGCTAGTTGCGGACCACGCACCGCAGCTTGGCGGAGCGGCAACGCGGGTTGAGGCGGACTTCTGTAGGGGACGGGGCAACGGGCTTTTTGGACAGGTTCTCCCACACATTCGAATCGCGGAACGCCTGTTTGACGATCCGGTCTTCAATGGAGTGAAAGGTGATGACGACCGCTCGTCCACCGGGGGCGAGGCACAAGGGCAGGACGTGCTCAAGGAAGTTTGACAACAGATCGAGTTCATGGTTCACATGAATCCGCAGGGCTTGGAAGACACGGGTTGCCGGGTGGCTGCCTTGAGTGTGACGGACTTTGAGGACACGTTCGACCACAGCGACGAGTTCGGCAGCGGTCTCGACAGGATCGAACTTGCGGTTGGCGACGATGGCTTGGGCGAGAGCGGCTGCGGCGGGCTCCTCACCCCAGTCTCGAAAGACACGGGTGATTTCGTCGACGCTGGCAGTCCCCAGGAACTCGGCTGCGGAGATCCCGGAGCGGGTGTCAAACCGCATGTCGAGCGGTCCACCCGCATCGAATCCGAAGCCCCGCTGACGGTCCGCCAGTTGATCCGAGGAGAGTCCCAGATCGATCAGCAGTCGATCGATCTGGGTCAATCCATGCGACTTGAGAACCTCGGGCAGGTCGGTGTAACTGGAGTGACAGAGGGTGAATAGTGAGTGGTGAGAGGTGCGTGAAAGCGTGGCCAGTTTCTCTCGGGCGAAGGCGAGCATCATCGGGTCACGATCGAGTCCGATGAGTCGTCCTTCGGGTTCGATCTGGGGAAGGATTTTGGAACTGTGCCCGCCCGCCCCGACGGTGCCGTCAACGACGATGAGCCCCGGCCGCAGATCGAGGTGATCGAGGACTTCGTGAAGGAGGACGGGGAGGTGAATGGATGAGGGCAAGAGGGAATAAATCTGGCGAGCGTCCGGCGTCAGCCGGATGGTGAGGACAGGAACATTCTCAGGCGAGCAGGACGGGCCAAAGGGCCGGTCCTGTGGGCTTACTCCACCGTGACGCTCTTGGCCAGATTCCTAGGTCTGTCGACATTGCAGCCTCGCAGTACGGCAATGTGGTAGGCCAGAAGCTGGAGTGGGATTGAAGTCAGGATGGGTTGCAGGTACTCATCGACATCGGGGACGTAGATCACGTCGTCGGCGAGGTCGGCGATCGTCTCATCGCTCTCACAAGCGATGGCGATGATTGGACCTTTGCGGGCCTTGACCTCCTCGATGTTGCTGATGACCTTCGGGTAGATGCCGCACTTCGGGACGACGAAGACGCTGGGGGTATCCGTGGAGATCAGGGCGATCGGACCGTGCTTCATTTCGGCGGCGGGGTATCCTTCGGCGTGGATGTAGCTGATCTCTTTGAGCTTGAGAGCACCTTCGAGGGCCACCGGGAAGTTGTACAACCGACCCATGTAGAGGAAGTTGTCCCGCTGGTAATACTTCTCGGCAATCGCCTGGACCGCGTCGTTGCATTGTAAGGCTTTCGTTGCCAGTTCCGGCATGCGGCGAAGATTGTCGATGATCCGCGTCCCTGCGGAGTACGACAAATTCCGCATCCGGCCCAGGAACAGAGCCAGCAGGGTCAGTACCGTGACCTGCGAGGTGAACGCCTTGGTCGAGGCCACCCCAATCTCTGGTCCGGCGTGCAAATAGATCCCGCCATCGGCTTCACGTGCGATTGAGGAACCGACCGTGTTACAGATCGCCAGCGTCGGCATTCCTTTGCGTTTGCACTCCCGCATGGCGGCCAGGGTGTCGGCGGTCTCGCCCGACTGTGTGATCGCAAAGACCATCGTGCGGTCGCTCATCGGTGGATTGCGATAGCGCAGCTCACTGGCGTACTCGACCTCGACCGGCAGTCGGGCGAATTCTTCGATCAGATACTCCCCGACCATTCCGGCATGCCAACTCGTACCGCAGGCGGTCAACACGATCCGATCGATACGTCGGAGTTGTTGCAGTGTCAGGTTGAGTCCGCCGAAACGGGCCGTGGCCTCTTCATCATCCAGGCGACCCCGGATGGCGTTTTCGATCGTTTGCGGCTGCTCGAAGATCTCCTTGAGCATGTAGTGATCGTAGCCGTTCAACTCGATATCGGTCGAGACATGGTTCAGAGTCTGGATGGACGGCGACATTTTGCCGGTGTCTCGATGGAGCAGATCGATGCGGTCGGGGGTGAGGACGGCGATTTCGTGATCGGAGAGGTAGACGACCTCAGTCGTGTACCCGACGAGAGGGCTGGCGTCACTGGCGAGGAAGTGTTCTCCCTTTCCGATCCCGACGACGAGGGGACTGCCGTTGCGGGCTCCGATGAGGAGGCCCGGATGGTCCTTGAACATCACACCCAAGCCGTAAGTTCCCTTGAGTTTGCGGAGGGAGACTTCGATGGCCTTGATGCAGGTGCGAACATCCGCGGGGTCTTCGCCGAGGCGGGCCTGCTCGTCGAAATGATGCGCGATGAGATGAGCGATGACCTCGGTATCGGTGGCCGAGCGAAATGTGTATCCCAACTCCATCAATTGGTTCTTGAGGGTCTGGTAGTTCTCGATGACGCCGTTGTGAACAATGATGACTTCGCCGTTGCCACCGGTGTGGGGGTGAGAGTTGACATCGGACGGCTCGCCGTGGGTGGCCCAGCGGGTGTGGCCGATTCCTGTAACTCCCGAAACGGGGGAGGCCTCGACGAGGTTGCTGAGTTCGCGAACCTTGCCGACTTTTTTACGGATCGCGATCCCCTCGCGTCCGCAGACCGCGATCCCGGCACTGTCATAGCCGCGATACTCGAGGCGGTGCAGACCCTCCAGAAGGAAGTCCGTGACATTTCGATGACCGACGTAGCCGACGATTCCACACATGAGGGAACTTTCAATTCCGTACGACGGGAGGGAGAGGCACGACTAGATTCGCTGACCGTGTCGCTACTCTCAAGAGCTGGTGAAAGAGTGGGGAATGCTGGTCAAGAGGGGGAATGACCGAGGAAAGAGTGATGCCGGACTCATCAGCCATGAATGGCTGAATCCGCCGATTGTTCTCGGGTGCGTGTTGGTAACATAGCCAGAAGGAATTGGTCAAGCAGATGTCTGCCAGCATCGCGTCCGGTCGAGGGATTGTGTAAATCTGCCAAAGAGTCTGAGTGACATTGAAGATTCCTGATGCGGATCTGCACCTGAGCGATCCCACTCGCAACACCCACGGAGATTCACATGTTGATGCGTCTGAAGAGTGTGATCAGCCTGGGGTTACTTGCTGGACTGTGGATATCCGCTGTATCTCAGGCGAGTGACAAGCCGCGTCGGTTGCTGTACGTGGCCACTCCCGGAATTCGAAACTACCTCGAATACGGGGGGCACGGACTGCTGGTGTTCGATATCGACCATGGACACAGGTTTGTCCGTCGGATTCCGACCGTGGGATTCGGAGTGGGAGGCACTCCCGATAATGTGAAGGGAATCGCCGCCTGTTCCCGAACTGGTCGACTCTACATTACCACCATTCGCACGATGCAATGTATCGACCTGCGGACTGACAAGGTTCTGTGGGAGCGAGCCTACGAGGGCGGGTGTGATCGGATGGCCATCGCACCGGACGGGAAGGTGTTGTATGTCCCGTCGTTCGAGAAGGAGCACTGGCACGTTGTCGACGGGGCGACCGGCGAGAGGATCGCTCAGATCACCCCGAACTCCAAGGCCCACAACACTGTCTTCGGACCGGATGGAAAGGCGTGCTACCTGGCGGGTCTCGGATCGCCGCTGTTGACCGTCGCCGAGACCACGTCGCATTCCGCGACCAAGACGATCGGCCCATTCAGCGCCGAGATCCGCCCGTTCACGGTCAACGGGTCGCAGACGCTCTGCTTCGTCACGATCAACAAGCTGCTGGGGTTTGAGATCGGCGATTTGAAAACCGGGAAGATGTTGCATCGCGTCGAAGTGGCGGGGTTCGCCCCCGGCCCGGTCAAACGCCATGGTTGCCCGAGCCACGGGATCGGTCTCACTCCCGACGAGAAGGAGATCTGGGTCTGCGATGCGGCGAATCAGCATCTGCACATCTTCGACGCGACTCAGATGCCGCCGAGGCAGGTCGCCGATATCAAGCTCCGCGACGAACCGGGCTGGATCACCTTCAGTATCGATGGGTCATTGGCCTGGCCTTCGACCGGCGAGGTGATCGATGTGAACACACGTCAGATTATTACGACGCTGACCGATG